>JAIWOG010000141.1 GCA_020217035.1 Magnetospirillum sp.
GGGCGTAGAATTCGCGGAAGCTGACGAAATTGTTGACCAGCCGGAACAGGTGGGTGCGCAACACCACCAGCTTCTCTACCGAATCGATGGCGTTGGCCTGGGCTTCCAGCGCCTTGTCCTGGGCCACCAGGGCTTCCAGGCGGGCCTTGGAATCGGAAAAGCGGATGGCGCGGATGCGCTCGACACCCAGCACCTCGACCTGGGTTTCGGGCTTCTTAGCCTGCCAGTCGGCATGGGCGGCGAAACGCGCCTTCAGGTCCAGCCATTCATTTTCCGACAGAGACAGCCGGTCGTTGGCCACCAGACGGCGGAATGCCTCGACCTCTTTGTCCCAGGCCGGGTTGACACCGCGCAGCAGCGGCAGGTCGGCCTGCGGATAGACCGCCGCCAAGGGCAGCGGCCGCAACGCTTCCAGCGCCTCGGCGGTGGTGGCGCCGGTCAGCGGCAGGAAGGTCTCGGCGCCCGGGTTGACGTTCTGGGCGGCGGCGTCGGAATAGAACGCCATGCGACAGCGCAGGAAGAAGCCGTCGATCTTGTCGCGCAACGCTTCCAGGGCGGCGCCGGCCTCGGCCGAGACCGCCACCTCGCCGCCTTGGCCCAGCCAGTCGCCAAATGCCTCGATCTGGGCGAAGAAGCCGTCGATCTTGTCCTGGCTGATACCCGGCTGGCCGGAACGGTCGGTTTCTTCCCCCAAGGTGGAGATAATGTCGGTGACCACCGCCGCCAGGGCGTCGTCCTCGGCGGCGGTGGCGGTGATGATGCCGTCACCGTTGAAGCGGGTTTGGGCGAAGATGCGCCCGGTGTCGCGGGTGTCCTCCAAGTCGATGGAGGCCGCGTCGGGCTTGCCCAGGTTGGCCAGGATCTGCCGCGCCGAGGCCAGCACGCGGGCCCCTTCCGGCTGGCTGTCGTCGATGCTGTCCAGGCTGACCGCATGCCCCGGAATCACCAATTCGTCGCCGTTCTTCAGCACCGAGCGCAGCCAGCGCACCGCGTCCAGGATCTCGGCGGCACGAATGCGGCCGTCATGGTCGCTGTCCAGCAATTCCAGCGCCCTGGCGTCGAATTCGATGTCCTTGGCCGGGCAGGCCAGAGCCACCCACAATTTCTGGTCCAGTTGGTCCAGCGCCAGCAGGTCGTCGCCGGTCTCGATCCGCACCTGGTCGAAACCGCCGGCACGGAAGAACTTCCAGACATGGGGTGAAACGGAAGCGGTCACGGTCATCCTCCCTTCCCTCCTCGGGGTTGAGAAGGCTAACCCGGACCGCCGGCTAAATCCATAGACCAACCGTGACGCTTCACCCGACGATCCGCCAGGTGCCGTCCGCCATCAGGCAGGCGGTGCCGTAAGCGGGGCGGGAGACACCGCCGACGCTGACCGTGGTCCGGTATTCCCGGCAAGTGCGCCCCTGTCCGTCCAGGTAGGGGGCCGAGGTGGGGCTGACCGACAGCGGGACGGATCGCACGGCCACCACCTGCGGCGGCGGCGGCGTGACAAGGAACACCTCGTGCGGAGGAAACGGCCGATGCGGCGGCCACGGCGTCCCCCAACCGGCGGGACCAGGGCCATGGCGCGGCCCGTGGGGATCGGCCTGGACGGGAATTGCCTGCAAAAGCAAGGAAAACGCCGCGATGGCGGCGAGCATCCGCATCTTCATCTGACACCTGCACCATCCCCATTGCGGGGAAAACGACCCGACCCAAAGATTTCAACGGACCAGTTGGCGTTTTCCTGCGGTGAAATATATATAACCATTTTTGGAAACATACTTTCCATTTTCCCATGTCCCCCCACCCCCGACCAATCCGCTGAACAACGATCCGTTTCCCGGATTTCCGCCCCTTAAAGCCATCTGTGCAATGCAGCATTTCCTACCCGATGGAGTTGGCATGCTCCTTGCGGAAACGCAATTCAGACAATTGAGAACAAGAATGGCGGGAGGCAGCCGGTCCGGTCGGACCCTTCGGGGGGACGTCCACCTGATCCTTTCGCCCTTCGCGACAGACGAGCCTTTGGAAAGGTGGGGATCAGAATGTACGACGACAGCGCCGTTAAATTCGAAACCGATGTCGAGACCCGCTTCGGCGTCTCGCGCCGCGATTTCTTGAAATTCTGCGCCGCCATGGCCGCGACCATGGGCCTGCCCAAGGGTGCCGACGCGCAGATCGCCGAGGCCATCACCAAGAAGGAACGTCCTTCGGTGATCTGGCTGCACCACCAGGAATGCACCGGCTGCTCGGAATCGCTGTTGCGGTCCGAACACCCGACGCTGGAAAAGCTGATCCTCGACATCATCTCGCTGGATTACCACGAGACCCTGTTCGCCGCCGCCGGCCACCAGGCCGAGGCCGCCCGCAAGGCCGCCATGGAAAAGAACAAGGGCAAGTACATCCTGGTCGTCGAAGGCGCCATCCCCATGAAGGATGGCGGCGTCTACTGCAAGATCGGCGGCCAGACGTCCTACGAATTGACCAAGGAAGTGGCCGAACACGCCGCCGCCATCGTCGCCGTCGGTTCCTGCGCGTCGTGGGGCGGCATGCCGTCGACGCCGCCCAATCCCACCGGCTCGACCGGCGTGGGCGAGGCTTTGGGCCGCAAGGACGTGGTCACCATCCCCGGCTGCCCGCCCAACCCCTATAACATCCTGGCCACCATCGTCCATTTCCTGACCTTCGGCAGCCTGCCCAAGGTGGACGAACTGGGCCGCCCGACCTTCGCCTATGGCCGACTGATCCACGACAATTGCGAGCGCCGCAGTCATTTCGACGCCGGCCGCTTCGCCCTGGAATTCGGCGATGCCGGCCACCGCAAGGGCTATTGCCTGTACAAGCTGGGCTGCAAGGGGCCGGAAACCTATGCCAACTGCCCGTCGATCCTGTTCAACGACGTCGGCACCGGTTCGTGGCCGGTGGGCACCGGTCACCCCTGCATCGGCTGCACCGAGAAGCATATCGGCTTCGAGAAGCCCATCCACGCCTTGGCGACGCTGAAGACCAACCCGCCCACCAGCTATCCGCGCATCGTCGAGGAACAGGGCGCGGGTGCGACGATCGCCTCGGCCGCCCTGGTGGCTGGCGTCGCCGGTCTGGCCATCGGTGCCGGCATGAAGATCGCCGGCAATCTGGGCAAGAGCGAAACCAAGGACGGCGAGTAATCCCATGACCGTCAATCGTCGCAACTTCATCAAGGGGGCTGCCGGGGGCGGCGCCGCGCTGGCGACAGCGGCGGTGGTGTCGGCTCCGTCCCCCGCCCAGGCCCGATCCAACCTGGAAATGCCGCCCAACGCGGTTGGCCTGTTGTTCGATTCCACCCTGTGCGTGGGCTGCAAGGCCTGCGTCGCCGGCTGCAAGGAAGCCAACGACCTGCCGGTCGACGTCAACACCGCCGACGCGCTGTGGGACACGCCGCTGGATATCGGCCCCAAGACCTACAACGTGATCAAGCTTTATGCCGACGGCACCGCCGATCACAAGGACCAGGAACAGAACGGCTTCGCCTTCATCAAGAAGTCGTGCATGCACTGCGTCGATCCCTCTTGCGTCTCGGTCTGCCCGGTTTCGGCCATGACCAAGGACAAGCAGACCGGCATCGTCGCCTATGACGCCGACATCTGCATCGGCTGCCGCTATTGCGTCGCGTCCTGCCCGTTCGGCGTGCCGCAATCGGAATTCGACACGCCGACGCCCAAGATCAAGAAGTGCGAGATGTGCCGCCATCGCCAGGCCGAGGGCAAGATCCCGGCTTGCGCCGAAGTGTGCCCGACGGGGGCCACCATCTTCGGGCCATTGACCGCCATCAACGAGGAAATCGCCCGCCGCCGCGCCATGAAGCCGGGCGAGGCCAACGTCTTCGAACGCCGCACCCTGGGCTCCGGCGACACCCACGAACGCCCCGCCGCCCAGTACGTGGACCACGTCTATGGCGAGACCGAAGTGGGCGGCACCCAGTTCCGCCACATGGCCGGCGTCCCCTTCGAGAAGCTGGGCTATCCCGATCTGCGCCAGAAGTCGTTCGCGTCGGAATCCGAAGGCATCCAGCACACGCTGTACAAGGGCATGATCGCCCCGGCCTTGGCGTTGGCCGGTCTGTTGTGGGCCGCCAAGCGGGCGTCCCACATCGAAGACGAACACCCCGAGGAGTGAGCGGACATGGCCCGATTCCATAACGAACACGAACCCTTGGGCGGTTCCATCCTGTCCAAGACCACCATCATCTGCGCCATCCTGGCCTTCATCGCCGCCGTCCTGCTGGCAAAGCGCATGGTGCTGGGCCTGGGTTCGGTCACCAACCTGAACAACGGCTATCCCTGGGGCATCTGGATCGTCTACGACGTGGTCATCGGCACCGCCTTCGCCTGCGGCGGCTATGCCATGGCGGTGCTGACCTACATCCTGAACAAGGGCGAGTACCATCCGCTGGTGCGTCCGGCGCTGCTGGCGTCGTGCTTCGGCTACACCCTGGGCGGCATCTCCATCGTCTTCGACCTGGGGCGTTGGTGGAACGCCTGGCACATCCTGGTGCCCGGCTACATGCAGCCCAATTCGGTGATGTTCGAAGTGGCGCTGTGCGTCATGGCCTACATCCTGGTGCTGTGGGTCGAATTCGCCCCCGCCATCCTGACCAAATTCGGCCTGACCCACCTGAAGAAGAAGCTGGACCGCGTGCTGTTCATCTTCATCGCGCTGGGCGTGCTGCTGCCCAGCATGCACCAATCGTCCTTGGGCACGCTGCTGGTGGTCATGGGCTATCAGATCCATGAATTGTGGCAGACGCCGATCCTGCCGCTTCTGTTCCTGATGAGCGCCATCACCATGGGCTTTTCCATCGTGGTGTTCGAAGCCCTGCTGGGTTCCGCCGGGTTCAAGCGTTCGATCAAGCACGAGATGCCGCAGCTGGCCAAACTGGCCGGCATCATCCGGGCCATGATGATCGCCTATCTGGTCATCCGCTTCGGCGACCTGATCGTGCGCGGCGCCTTTGGCGCGATCTTCGGCTCGGGCATCAAAAGCGTGATGTTCCTGATCGAGATCGCGCTGTTCGCCACCCCGGTGGTGCTGTTCTCGAACAAGGACAAGCGCAACTCGAAGAAGGCCCTGTGGATCGGCGCCTGCGCGTTGCTGCTGGCCGGCGCCCTTTACCGTCTGGACGCCTTCCTGGTCGCCTATCAGACCGGTCCGGGCTGGAGCTACTTCCCCAGCGTGCAGGAACTGATGGTCACCATCGGCATCATCGCCGCCGAGATCCTGCTCTACATCGTCTTCGTCCGGAAGTTCCCGGTCTTCTACACCCACAAGCTGACGCCGGCCGAACTGGCCGCGGCGCACACCAAGTAAGGAGCCACGCCCGTGTCCCAGCGTATCACCATCGACCCCATCACCCGGATCGAAGGCCATCTGCGCATCGACGTCGAAGTCGATAACGGCAAGGTGTCCAAGGCTTGGTCCTCCGGCCAGATGTGGCGCGGCGTCGAACTGATCCTGTTGGGTCGCGACCCGCGCGACGCCTGGGCCATCACCCAGCGCATCTGCGGCGTCTGCACCACCGTGCACGCCATCACCTCGGTCCGCGCCGTCGAAAACGCGCTGAACCTGGAAGTGCCGGTCAACGCCCAGTTCATCCGCAACATGATCGCCGCCGCCCACGCGCTGCACGACCATATCGTCCACTTCTACCACCTGTCGGCCCTGGACTTCGTCGACGTGGTCTCGGCCTTGAAGGCCGACCCGGAAGCCACCTCGAAGCTGGCGGAATCGCTGTCCGACTGGGGCATGAACTCCAAGCACGTCATGGCCCAGACCAAGGAAAAGCTGGCCACCTTCGTGGGGTCTGGCCAATTGGGTCCGTTCGCCAACGGCTATTGGGGCCACCCGGCGATGAAGCTGTCGCCCGAGGTCAACCTGCTGGCGGTCACCCACTACCTGCAGGCCCTGGAAGCCCAGCGCCACGCCAGCAAGATCGTCACCATCCTGGGCTCGAAGTCGCCGCACATCCAGAACCTGGCGGTCGGCGGCGTCTCCAACCCCATCGCCACCGATTCGCAGTCGGTGCTGACCATCGAACGCCTGCTGGCGGTCAAGAAGCACATCGACGCCCTGGCGGAATTCACCCGCAAGGTCTATCTGCCCGACGTCGCCGCCATCGGCGCCTTCTATGCCGACTGGACCAAGTACGGCAAGGGTATCACCAACTACATCTCGACCCCGGATTTCCCCACCGATTCCAAGGGCACCCAGTTCATGGTCCCCGGTGGTCACATCCCCGATGGCGACATCGCCAAGTACAAGCCGTTCACCCAGTTCGGCGACCAGTACCTGCGCGACGGCGTCGAGGAATCGGTCAAGCATTCCTGGTACACCTATTCCAAGCCGGGTGCGCTGCATCCCTACAAGGGCGAAACCACGCCGCACTACACCGACTTCCAGGACGACGGCAAGTATTCGTGGCTGAAGGCGCCCACCTTCTATGGCAAGCGCGCCCAGGTCGGCCCGCTGGCCAACGTGCTGTGCGGCCTGGCCGCCGGCCACCAGCCCACCGCCACCTACGCCACCCAGATGCTGAACACCGTCTCCACCCTGCTGGGAAGCAAGGTGGGGCCGGAAATCCTGCATTCCACCATCGGCCGTCACGCCGCGCGTGCCATCCGTGCCGGCGTGATGTCGGAAGTGCTGGGGCAGAACTGGTCCATGCTGATCGAGAACATCTCGAAGGGCGACACCACCACCTTCAACAAGCCGGTCTTCCCCAAGGGCGAAGTCATGGGCTTCGGCATGCACGAAGCGCCGCGCGGCCTGTTGTCGCACTGGACCGTCATCAAGGACGGCAAGATCGCCAACTACCAGTGCGTGGTGCCCAGCACCTGGAACGCCGGCCCGCGTGACGAGAACGACGAGATCGGCCCCTACGAGGCGTCGCTGATGGACAACCCCATCGCCGATCCCGAACAGCCCTTGGAAGTGCTGCGCACCGTCCACTCGTTCGACCCGTGCCTGGCCTGCGCCGTGCACGTCCAGGACGAGGACGGCCACGAAGTGGTGCAGGTCAAGGCTCTGTGACAATCCTGTCCACGTGATGTATCATTGCCGCCGTCCCCTGACCGGGACGGCGGAACTTTTCCGAGGGATCCGATATGCGCGTCGTCGTCTTGGGGGTTGGCAATATCCTGATGTCCGACGAGGGGGTGGGCGTCCACGCCGTCACCGCCTTGGCCGAACGCTACGACTTCCCTGAATGCGTGGAAATCATCGACGGCGGCACCTCGGGCATGGATTGCCTGGACCGCATCGCCGACGCAGATTTGCTGTTGATCGCCGATTGCATGCGCAAGGCCGGCAAGCAGCCCGGCGACATTACCCGCATCGCCGACGACGAGATCAACGCCTGGTTCAAGACCAAGATTTCCCCCCATCAGGTCGGCCTGTCCGACGTGCTGGCGGCCTGCTGCTTCCATGGCATGTCGCCCAAGAAGGTGGTGCTGGTCGGCGTGCAGCCCGAATCCTTCGAGACGTCCATGGAACTGACGCCCAAGGTCGCCGCCGTGCTGGATCAGGTCATCGAACGTCTGGTGGCGGAAATCGCTGCCATGGGCGTCGTCGCCCTGCCCAAGGCGGCCTGACCATGTGCATGGCGGTTCCGTCGAAAGTGGTGGCGGTGGACGGCCAGATGGCGATTGTCGAGGCGTTCGGCCAGACCCGCCAGACCAGCCTGTTGATGATCGATGAAGAGGTCAAGATCGGCGATTACCTGGTGTTGGGCGCCGGCGGCAACTTCGCCGCCGAGAAGGTGTCCGAGGAAACCGCCCTGGCCGCCATCGAGTATCTGTCCCAGGTCCTGGCTGACGGCTTGGCTTGATGTTCACCGAGGCCAGCCTGCATGTCACCTTGCGCGTCGACGGACCGTCGGTGCGGACCGTGCTGGTGCGATCGACCCGCATGGTCCAGGCGGCGCGGCTGTTCGCCGGCAAACAGCCGGCCGAAGTGCTGCACTTGCTGCCGGCGGTGTTTTCGCTGTGCGGCACCGCCCAGGCGTTGACCGGACTGGCCGCCATGGAAAAGGCCGCCGCCATCGCCGCCAGCCCAGCGCAGAAATCCGCTCGTCGCGTGTTGCTGCTGGGCGAGACGGTCGCCGAACACGGCCTGACCATCGCCCGCGACTGGCCGCTTCTGGCCGGGGCCAGCCCGGCGCTGGACCATGCCAAGCGGCTGCGCCACGCCTTGGCTGGTTTGCGCAAGGCGTTGTACCCGGACGGCGACTGGCTGCATCTGGGCGGCGGACAACTTCGCCCCGACAGCGGCCAAATCCACGCCATCATCGCCCAATGCCACGCCACCCTGACCCAGTTGGTCGGCCACGACCTGGACGAACTGGTGCAGCCCATCGCCTTCCAAGCCTGGTTGCGGCGGGAATCCAACCCGCTGTTGTCGCTGGTGACCTCGCGATGTTGGCAGGCGGTCGGCGCCGGTGCCGCCTTCCTTCCCATGCCGGAACTGGGGCCGCCCGACTTGTCTCCCCGACTGCAAAACGACCGCGACGGCGTTTACCTGGCCCGCCCCGACTGCGCCGGGCGGGTGTTCGAAACCGGCCCGCTGGCCCACTGGCATTGGCACCCGCTGCTGACCGACCTGACCGACCGCTTCGGCACCGGCTTGTTGACCCGCCTGGCCGCACGTCTGGTGCTGCTGGCGGAATCCTTGCGGGAAATGGCCGAACACGCGCATGATCTTCGGGCCGAGCCGGCGGCGCCGCTGCCCCATCTGGACGGACACGGCCTGGCCCTGACAGAGGCGGCCCGCGGCCTGCTGGCCCATCGCGTGGTGCTGAAGGAAGGTTTGGTCGGCGAATACCAGATTCTCGCGCCCACCGAATGGAACTTCCACCCCGAGGGGGCGTTGGTGCGCATGCTGACCGGGGCGCCTGCCGACCAGGATTTGGAATTGCGAGCGCGGTTGCTGGTTCACGCCATGGACCCCTGCGTCGCCTGTACCATCGCGGTGGAGTAGTTCATGCACGAAATGTCGCTGACCGAGGGCGTGGTGCGCATCCTGGAGGAGCAGGCCGCTGCCCATGGCTTCGCCAAGGTCAAGACGGTGTGGCTGGAAATCGGCGAACTTTCCCAGGTCGACCCCGAATCGATGATCTTCTGTTTCGACGCGGTGACCCGGGGATCGGCGGTGGCGGCGGGCGCCAAGCTGGAAATCATCGCCGTTCCCGGCCAAGCTTATTGCCTGGACTGCGCCGACACCGTCGCCTTGGCCCGACGCGGCGACGAA
The DNA here is from genome assembly GCA_020217035.1 of Magnetospirillum sp. Classification (GTDB taxonomy): domain Bacteria; phylum Pseudomonadota; class Alphaproteobacteria; order Rhodospirillales; family Magnetospirillaceae; genus Magnetospirillum. The sequence continues at coordinate 9,265 of JAIWOG010000141.1, forward strand.
TGCCCCAAATGCGGCGGCTGGGCGTTGCAGGTGACCGGCGGCGGCGACATGCGGATCAAGGAATTGGAGGTCGAGTGATGTGCACGGTTTGCGGCTGCGGCGATGCCAAGGTGGAACATTCCCACGACCATGCGCACGATCATGATCATGACCACGGTCATGACCATCACCACCATCATCACCACGGCGACGACCTGCATTTCGGCCAGGGCATCGCCGGGGTCCACGTGCCCGGCCTGTCGCAAAGCCGCATCATCCAGATCGAGCAGGACATCCTGGGCCACAACAAGTCACTGGCTGAAATCAACCGCGCCTGGCTGGCCGAACGCGGCATCTTCGCCCTGAACCTGGTGTCCAGCCCCGGATCGGGCAAGACCACGCTGTTGTGCAAGACGGTCGAGGAACTGGCCGGCCGCTTCCCGGTTTCGGTGATCGAGGGCGACCAGCAGACCAGCAACGACGCCGACCGCATCCGTGCGACGGGGGCACCGGCCGTACAGGTCAATACCGGCAAGGGCTGTCATCTGGACGCCCACATGGTGGCCACCGCTTTCGGCAGCCTGAAGCCGGCCGAGGATTCGGTGCTGTTCATCGAAAATGTCGGCAATCTGGTCTGCCCCGCCGCCTTCGACTTGGGCGAAGCCTACAAGGTGGCCATCCTGTCGGTGACGGAAGGCGAGGACAAGCCGCTGAAATATCCCGACATGTTCGCCGCCGCCTCGATGATGATTCTGAC
>JAIWOG010000142.1 GCA_020217035.1 Magnetospirillum sp.
CAAGGTCGACTTGCTGCCGCATCTGGATTTCGACGTCGCCAAATGCGTCGATTATGCCCGCCGCGTGAACCCCGACATCGTGGTGTTGCAGGTCTCGGCGAAGACCGGCCAGGGCCTGGACGAATGGCTGGCCTGGGTGGCGGAAGGCCGCCGCCAAGCCATCGCTGAACGGATCAAGATGCTGGAGGCCAAATTGGCAGCGGCCAAGGCAAATTTGGGATGATTGGATATGAACCACAGAGTCACAGAGGCACAGAGAGGTCTCTCTTGTGGAAACATGAACGCCTTCAATCTGGCATGATCCCTCTGTGCCTCTGTGTTTCTGTGGTTAATTTTCTTCGGGCTTGGACATGACCGCCATCGCCCAGACCATCGCCTTGCCCCATGCGGTGCCCTGCACCCTGGCGGTGGGGGCGTTCCTGAAGAACACCATCTGCGTCACCAAGGGCGACAGGGCCTATCTTTCCGTCGTCCATGGCGATCTGGGTGCGCCCGAAGCGATCAGCGCCTTTGAAAACTCGGTGCAAAGCCTGCTGGCCGAATTGGACGTGCGCCCGACCCGCGTCGCCCACGATCTGCACCCGGATTTCCATTCCACCCGCTTCGCCCTGTCCCTGGATCTGCCGGCGGTGGCGGTGCAGCACCACCACGCCCACGCGGCGGCGGTGGCGGTGGAGCACATGACATTTAATCATGGGGTCCTGGCCCTGTCGCTAGACGGGTTCGGCCTGGGGCCGGGCAACCAGTCTTGGGGCGGCGAGCTGCTGCTTGCCGACGGTCCCCGCTATCAACGCCTGGGCCATCTGGCCCACCTGCGCCAGCCGGGCGGCGACGTGGCGGCGCGTGAACCGTGGCGCATGGCGGCCGCCGCGTTGCATAAGCTGGGACGCGGGACCGAGATCGCCGGGCGCTGGCCCGCCTACAAGCCGGCTTCCATGCTGTCCACCATCCTGGACAAGGGACTGAACAGCCCCGAAACATCCTCGGCCGGGCGCTTGTTCGACGCCGCTTGCGGGCTGTTGAATATTCATCCGGTGGCCGAGTTCGAAGGCCAGGCCCCGATGGCGCTGGAAGCCCTGGTGGACGATCCGCGAATCCTGGCCGATGGTTGGCGATTGGCGGGCGGCGTGCTGGACTTCTCCCCGCTTTTGGCGCATCTGGCCGATTGCGGCGACACCAAACGGGGCGCCAACCTGTTCCACGGCACCTTGGTGGCGGCCATGGCCCAATGGGCGGCCTGGGGCGCCGAACGGACCGGCCGCGACGATGTGGCCTTGGGCGGCGGCTGTTTCTTCAATAAAGTGCTGAAAGACGGTTTGGTGACGGCGCTGTCGGCCCAGGGTCTGCGGCCTTTGACAGCCGTCAAGGTGTCGCCGGGCGATCCCGGCTTGTCTTTGGGCCAGGCGTGGGTCGCCGCCCTGACGGAGGTTTAGCCATGTGTCTTGCCCTGCCTTCCCGTGTCGTCGAAGTGCTGGACGACGACCAGGCCAAGGTCGATCTGGGCGGCGTCACCAAGGCGGTGTCGCTGTCCTTGGTGGAAGGGGTCGAGGTGGGCGACTACGTCATCGTCCATGTGGGCTATGCCCTGACCAAGGTGGACCCGGCCGAGGCGGAAAAGACCCTGGCGCTGTTCGCCGAGATGCAGGCCGCCGGGCAAAGCGCATGAAATATATCGACGAATACCGCGACGGCGATTTGGCCCAACAATTGGCGCGTTCCATCGCCGCCGAGGCCGACACAGGGCGCACCTATCACCTGATGGAATTCTGCGGCGGCCACACCCACGCCATTTCCCGCTACGGCCTGGAAGACATCCTGCCGGCCAACGTGCGCATGGTGCACGGGCCGGGCTGCCCGGTCTGCGTGCTGCCGGTGGGCCGCATCGACGCCGCCATCTGGCTGGCCGGCCAGCACAGCGTCATCTTGTGCACCTATGGCGACATGTTGCGGGTGCCTGGTTCCAAGCGCCTGAGCCTGTTGAAGGCCAAGGCCGAGGGCCGCGACATCCGCATGGTCTATTCGACCCTTGACGCGGTGAAGCTGGCGCAGGCCAACCCCGACCGAAAAGTGGTGTTCTTCGCCATCGGCTTCGAGACGACGACGCCCCCCACCGCGGTGGCCATCAAGCAGGCCCAGGCCCTGGGATTGACCAATTTCTTCGTCTTTTGCAACCACGTGCTGACGCCCAGCGCCATCGCCCAAATCCTGGACAGCCCGGAAGTGCGGACCCTGGGCACGGTCAAGCTGGACGGCTTCATCGGCCCGGCCCATGTTTCCACCATCATCGGCTCGCAGCCTTACGAATATTTCGCCGAGGAATATCAGCGCCCCGTCGTCATCGCCGGTTTCGAGCCCTTGGACGTGCTGCAAGCGGTACGCATGCTGGTGCGCCAGATCAACGAAAACCGCTTCGAGGTGGAAAACGAGTTTTCCCGCGCCGTGACCCGTGACGGCAATGCCAAGGCCAAATCCCTGGTGGCCGAGATGTTCGAACTGCGCAAAAGCTTCGAATGGCGGGGGCTGGGGCTGGTGCCCTATTCGGCGCTGCGCATCAAGGAAGACTACGCTGGCTTCGACGCCGAGCGTCAGTGGGACGTGCCCAAGGACAGCCCGCCCGACAACAAGGCATGCGAATGCGGCGCCATTTTGCGCGGCGTGAAAAAACCCACCGATTGCAAGCTGTTCGGCACCATCTGCACCCCGGAAAACCCCATGGGGTCGTGCATGGTGTCGGCCGAGGGCGCCTGCGCCGCCCACTGGACCTATGGACGTTTCCGCGACACGAAAGCCCAAGAAGCATGACCCTGTCCCGCCGCACCCATCCCCGTCCGCTGGACGTGAAAAACGGCCGTGTCGACCTGACCCATGGCGGCGGCGGCCGCGCCATGGCCCAGCTGGTGGACGAATTGTTCGTCGCCGCCTTCGACAACGAGGTTTTGTCCCAAGGCAACGACCAAGGCGCATTCAACGTGCCCGGCGGCCGCATGGTGATGAGCACCGACGGCTATGTCATCTCGCCCATGTTCTTCCCCGGCGGCGACATCGGCAGCTTGGCGGTGCACGGCACCATCAACGACGTGGCCATGGCCGGCGCTGTGCCCATCGGCCTGTCGGCCGGCTTCATCATCGAGGAAGGCTTCCCGCTGGCCGACCTGGAGCGCGTGGTCAAATCCATGGCCGCCGCCAGCAAGGCCGCCGGCGTGCCGGTGATGACCGGCGACACCAAGGTTGTCGAAAAGGGCAAGGGCGACGGGCTGTTCATCACCACCGCCGGCATCGGCATGGTGCCGCCCGGCATCGACATTTCCGGCGACAAGGCGCGACCCGGCGACGTCATCTTGGTGTCGGGCAGCATGGGCGACCATGGCGTCGCGGTGATGAGCCAACGCGAATCCCTGGGTTTCGAAACTGAAATCCTGTCCGATTCGGCCGCGCTTCACACCCTGGTCGCCGCCATGATCAAGGTGGCGCCGGGCATCCGGGTGCTGCGCGACCCGACGCGGGGCGGCTTGGCGGCGACCTTGAACGAAATCGCCGTGCAATCGGGTGTGGGCATGGAAATCCGCGAGACCGACATCCCCATCAAACCCCAGGTCATGGGCGCCTGCGAATTGCTGGGCCTGGACCCGCTTTACGTGGCCAACGAGGGCAAGCTGATCTGCATCTGCGGCCCCGACGACGCGCCCGCATTGCTGGCCGCCATGCAGGCCCATCCCCTGGGAGTGGACGCCAAGGTGATCGGCATCTGCGACCAAGACCCCCACCATTTCGTCCGCATGAAGACCGCCATGGGCGGCACCCGCGTCGTCGACTGGCTGGCCGGCGAGCAATTGCCGAGGATTTGCTGATGGAGGAGCGAAGCGACGACTGGGCCCGACGGGCCCCGCCCGCTTATGCGGGCGTGAGCCAAGGGCGCGGACGCGCCCGCCCGGCGCCTGAGGGGCAAAACCAATGAAGATCTTATTGCTCGCCCATTCGTTCAACTCGCTGACCCAACGCCTGTGGGTGGAACTGGTTCGTGCGGGCCATGACGTCAGCCTGGAACTGGACGTCAACGATTCGGTGACCATCGAGGCGGTGGAACTGGCGAAGCCCGATCTGGTCGTCGCCCCCTTCCTGAAGCGGGCCATCCCGGAAGCGGTGTGGAAGAACACCAAGACCCTGGTGGTGCATCCCGGTCCGGAAGGCGACCGCGGCCCCGCCGCCCTGGATTGGGCCATCCTGGAGGGCGCCGAAAGCTGGGGGGTAACGGTGTTGCAGGCGGAAGCCGAGATGGATGGCGGCCCGGTCTGGGCCAGCCGCAGCTTCCCCATGCGCCCGGCTACCAAGTCCAGCCTGTACCGCAACGAAGTCACCGAAGCCGCCGTGCAGGCAGTGGTCGAGGCGCTGGACAATCCCGCCCCCCGCCGGGTGGACAAGCATGTGTGGCGCCCTGCCATGGGCCAGGACGTCCGCGCCATCCATTGGGCCACCGACGACACCGCCACCGTGTTGCGCAAATTACGGGCGTCCGACGGCACACCCGGCGTTCGCGATGGCGATTTCTTCTTGTTCGACGGACACGCCGCCGACGGCCTGAGCGGAACCCCCGGTCAATGGATCGGTCGCCAGGACGGGCGGCTGGCGCGGGCCACCATCGACGGCGCGGTGTGGATCGGCCGCATGCGGACAGCCGAACAGGGGTCGTTGAAGCTGCCCGCCGATCAGGTGCTGCCGGGCGCCGCCCAGCTTCCGGTCATCCCCGGCCATCACGACATCTGGTACGACGAAGTGCATGGGGTCGGTTACCTGCACTTCCCCTTCCACAACGGCGCCATGAGCACCGAGCAATGCATGCGCCTGAAGGATGCCTTCGTCGCCGCCAGCCAAAGGCCGACGAAAGTGATCTGCCTGATGGGCGGCCCGGATTTCTGGTCCAACGGCATCCACCTTTCCACCATCGAGGCGGCGGCCAGCCCGGCCGACGAATCCTGGCGCAACATCAACGCCATGAACGATCTGTGCGAAGCCATCATCACCTGCCCCAGCCATCTGACCATCGCCGCCCTGTCCGGCAACGCCGGGGCCGGCGGCGTGTTCATGGCGCTGGCCGCCGACATGGTGCTGGCGCGTGAAGGGGTGATCCTGAACCCCCATTACAAGGGCATGGGCAATCTGTACGGTTCCGAATACTGGACCTATCTGCTGCCCAAACGCTGCGGCGCCGACAACGCCGCCCGCGTCGTCCAGGCGCGTCTGCCCATGGGAACCGCCGAGGCACTGGACCTGGGCCTGATCGACGGGGCGTTTGGCAACACGGTGGCCGAATTCCGCGCCCTGGTGGTGGCCGAGGCGGAAAAGCTGGCGGCGGCGGCCGAGATCGAGGCCAAGCTGGTGGCCAAGCGCCTGGCCCGCCTTGCCGACGAGGCGGAAAAGCCGCTTTCCGCCTATCGGGCCGAGGAGTTGGAGCGGATGAAACTGAATTTCTATGGTTTCGACCCCAGCTATCACGTGGCGCGCTGGAACTTCATCCGCCGCATCCCGAAGTCGCGCACCCCGCTTTATCTGGCACGCCATCGCGGCAAGTGATCCATTCCCGCCCCTTCATCAATACCAATGTATTAGATTTTATACTCTGAGTTGCTGGAAGCCCCGCCTATAAACGCCTATGCTCCCTGCGGGGGATTACCGGGGATGTGTTGTTGCGTTTTTTGCGCCTGAAATACCGGATCGCGCTGGGCTTCGTCGTCTTGCTTTTATTGTTGGCGGGATTGGGAATCGTCAGCGTGATGTTCGTCGACCGTGCCGCCATGGGAACGGCCGAGTTACATGGTCACGCCTACGCATCGGGCCGGTCCTTGGGCGAAGTGCGCAACCGGGTGATGGAGATCAAGGCCATCCTGGCCCATCACCTGGCCTTCCACGACGACGAGACCGATTCCTGGGCCACCGACATCCGCCGCCATCAATGGATCATCGAACAGAACCTGGCGCTGGTCGCCAGCAAGACGTCCGCCGCCGACCCGGCGGTCGGCGCCATCACCCGTTCGTGGCAGGACTTGCGCGCCTTCGTTGACGCCAATGTCGGCGACATCCTGAGCAAGGATTTCGACCATGGTCATCGGCGTTTCCACGAAACCGGCCTGACGCTGTTCGACCGCACCATCGACGTCCTTGCCGACGCCATGATCGCCGCCAACGTCCAGGCCAGCGAAAACGTCGGCCAAGCCGAGATCCTGCGTAACGAATTGCGCCGGACGGTGGTGGCGGCGGTGGTGGTGGCCCTGGTCCTGGGCATCGTGCTGTCCGCCGCCTTGACGCTGACCATCGTCAAACCCTTGGCAAGGCTGCGCACGGCCATGGTGCACGTCAACGAGGACGCGCCGTCAACCGTTGTTCCCTATACCGGGCGCGGCGACGAAATCGGCGACATCGCCCGCGCCTTGGCACAATTGAAGCAGGACGCCTGGGACAAGCGGCGCACCCAATTGCAATTCGCCACCATCTTCGAATCCAGCCCCGACATCGTCACCATCAGCGAACGCGACACCGGCCTGTTCCTGAACGTCAACGGCGGCTTCGAAAAAATCCTTGGCTACGGACGCCAGGACGTGATCGGCAAACGCTCTCTGGACTTGGGCATCTGGGCCACCCCCGAGCACCGCTCGGCCCTGGTCGAGGCCCTGCTGCGCGAAGGCCGTCTCAGCAACTTCCGCAGCCAGGCCCGGCGCAAGAACGGCGAATTGTTCGACGCCCTGGTCTCGGTCGAACAGTTCCATCTCGACGGCAAACCCTGCATGATCTTCGTCGCCCGCGACATCACCCCCTTGAAGCAGCAAGAGGAACTGATGCGCCGCTCGCTGGCCGAGTTGGAGCGCTCGAACCGCGAGTTGGACCGCTTCGCCCATGTGGCCGCCCACGACCTGCAAGAGCCTTGCCGCACCATATGCAGTTTCGCCCAGTTGCTGGAACGCAGCGATGGCGAGAAACTTTCGCCCCAAGGCCGGGAATACCTGGACTTCCTGACCACCGGCGCCGTCCGCATGCGCGAGCAAATCAAGGGATTGCTGGACTTGTCGCGGATCGACGCGTCGCCAGCCCGCTTCGTCGAGGTCGACCTGGCACAGACGTCCCGCTGGATCGTGCAGGAATTGCAGACCACCATCAGCGACCATCACGGCAAAGTGGTCCTTGGCGACCTGCCGGTGGTCAAGGCCGACCCGGTGCAGATGCGTCAGTTGCTGGGCAACCTGATCGGCAACGGCCTGAAGTTCCAGCCGCCGGACCAGCAAGCCGAGGTCACCGTCACCGCCACCCGCCGCCCCGACGACACCTGGGAAGTGGTGGTCGCCGACAACGGCATCGGCATCGATTCCCAATTCCACGACATGGTGTTCGACTTGTTCCGCCGTCTGCACGGCCCCGAACGCTATCCCGGCAGCGGCCTGGGCCTTGCCCTGTCGAAACGCATCGTCGAACGCCATGGCGGCCGAATTTGGGTCACCACCCCGACGACCGGCGGCACCGCCATGCATTTCACCCTGCCAGCATAAAACGCCCGCCGCTGATAACCATCCGATAATTATGGTTGTCACGGATCCGTCTTAAGGCTATGCCCATTTCGTGTGCACACGCATTCTGGTGCCCACGTAAGCGCCATTCGACGGAGATGTTCCATGCCCCGCCTTCGTGTTGCCGTCCTTGTCCATGTCTTCGCGGTGGTCGCGGTCTCCTGCGTCCTGGCGGTAGCCGCCACCGGCATGCGGGCCATCGAGGAACTGAAGGTGGGCGGGGCGCTTTACGACCGCATCGTGCTGGGCAAGGATCTGGTGGCCGACATCCTGCCGCCACCGGAATACATCATCGAATCCTATCTCGAGGCGACCTTGGCCCTGAACGAGCCCGCCAGCGCCAAGGCACGCGAACAACGCTTGGCCCAATTGCGCAAGGATTACGACCTGCGCCACGATTTCTGGATGGCAAGCCCATTGGACAGCGCCATCCGCGACAAGTTGACCCAGAAGTCGCATGGATTCGCTTTGGCCTTCTATGCGGAAACGCAGCAGGTGTTCCTGCCCGCATTGAAGCAGGGGAACATGGATGTGGCCATCGCCTCCTATGGCCGGCTGTCGAAAGCCTATGCCGACCATCGCGCCGTGATCGACGAGATCGTCAGGGACGCCGAAGCCATGAACCTGGCCACTGAAAAGCTGGCAGCGGAAACAGAAAACCGTCGCCTGACCCTGGTGTGGGGCGTCGCCATCCTGGCACTGGTTCTGATCGTCAGCGGCGTCACCGCCGTGGCCCTGGGCGTCATCCGGCCGCTTCAGCGCATGACCGCCACCATGCGCCAGTTGGCGGTGGGCGACATGAGCCCGCACATTCCCTACACCGCCCGCGGCGACGAGATCGGCGAGATGGCCCAGGCGGTCCAGGTGTTCAAAAGCAACGCCATCGAAGCCGAAAGCTTGCGCCAGCGCCAGGCCGAGATGGAACACCAGGCGGAACGGGACATGCTGGCCGCCTTGCAAAGGATGGCCGACACCCTGGAAGCCCAGGCCGACGAGGCGGTCAACACGGTGTCCCGCCACACCGGGCAATTGACCGGCAACGCCCGCAGCATGGAAAACTCGGCCAACACCGTGCACGCCAACGCCCAAGGGGTGGCCGCCGCCGCTTCGCAGGCGCTGTCCAACGTCCAGACCGTCGCCTCGGCGTCGGAACAACTCAGCGCCTCCATCGACGAAATCCGCCGGTCCATCCATGTGGCCCACCAAGCCGCCACCACCGCCAGCCACACCGCCTGCGACGCCCAGGCCACCATCGCTCGCCTGGCCAACACCGTCAGCCGCATCGGCGAAGTCACCCAGTTGATCAGCGACATCGCCAGCCAGACCAATTTGCTGGCGTTGAACGCCACCATCGAGGCGGCCCGCGCCGGCGAGGCCGGCAAGGGTTTCGCCGTGGTCGCCGGCGAAGTGAAATCGCTGGCCACCCAGACAGGCCGCGCCACCGACGAGATCAACACCCAGATCGGCGAGATCCTGTCCATCACCCGCCAAGCGGTCAACGCCGCGCAGGACATCGTCAAAATCATCGCCACCGTCGAACAGCATTCCACATCGGTGGCCAGCGCCGTCGACGAACAAGTCGCCGCGGCCACGGAAATCGCCCGCAACGTGGCACAAACATCGGATGCCGCGCAGGAAGTGGCGCAAAGGATCGTCCAGGTATCCGAGGAAGCCTCGACCACCGGGACCTTGTCGGCGGAGGTCGCCGGCATCGCGGCGCAAGTCGCCGACGGCATCGCCCATCTGCGCCAAACCTTGGTGCATTCGGTGCGACAATCCCTGGCTCAGGTCGGAGCCCGAACCGGTTAAGGGTCAGGAAAATGGATGGTTCTGACGCTGGCGGCGGGCGTGGGCCGTCACCAGTCGGGCCAAGGAGTAACGAGGCCGCAGGAACACCATGCGCAATCCGTCGCGGCCATGCCCCACGACCTGGGCCTCGGCGCGGGCGCCCTGCCCCAAGAGCATGGCCTCCTCGACCACCGGGATGACACGCAGGGGAAGCACCGTGCCGCAAGCCCGGGCGGCGGCGGCGGCGACCCTTACCCCGCCCAACGAGATGTCCGCCGCCGGGTGCAGGCTGCCATCGATCATCACCATCAAGCCGTCACCGGCAAAGCGCACATGACGCCGGCGTTCCAAACCGAAACCGCTTTCCTTGCCCGCCGAGAAGTGCCGCCACGTCGCCATCCGCACACCTTCGCAAAATTCACCCTCATAATACAAAAGTTTTGTGACGTTGTTTACGGTCAATCTTGAACACGGGATGAACGCCCCTGTTCCAAACGGCAACACCCCTTGATTCCTTGGGCTTATCCCTTCCACAATGCGGACGGTTCCCAAACCCCAAGGCGCCCCCGTGACTCAACTGCCCATCATCTTGGTCGTCGACGACGAACGACAGTCGCAAGAAGCCCTGCGCCGCGTGCTGGGTGACGAGTTCCAGGTGTTGG
>JAIWOG010000143.1 GCA_020217035.1 Magnetospirillum sp.
CGGCCTCTTCGGCGGAAGAAGCCGAGGCCCTGCTGGACCAGGAAATGGTCCACGCCATCTTGTGCGACCAACGGATGCCCGGCATGCAGGGGGTGGACTTCCTGCGCCAAGTGCGCGAGCGCTGGCCCGACCCGGTGCGCATGATCATCTCGGGCTACACCGCGTCGGAAGACATCATCGCCGGCATCAACGAAGCCGGCATCTTCCAGTACATCACCAAGCCGTGGGAACCCGACGACCTGATCGCCACCATCCGCGAAGGCTTGCGGCTGCGGCGGTTGCAGGACGCCGCCGCGCAAGCCAGCCTGGACCTGAAGGTGGCCCCGGCCATGCTGGAAAGCCAGGTGGCGAAGAAGACCGCCACCCTGAAGCGGGCCCACCATTTCGACCGCATCGCCCACGCCCCCGATTCGCCGCTGACCGAGGTCATCGAACTGGCCAGCCGGGTCGCCGTCTACGACATCTCGGTGTTGCTGACCGGCGAATCGGGCACCGGCAAGGAATTGCTGGCCCGCGCCATTCACTACAATTCGCCGCGCGGCGACAAGCCCTTCGTGGTGGAAAATTGCGGAGCGCTGCCTGATCAATTGCTGGAATCGGAATTGTTCGGCTGCAAGAAGGGCGCCTTCACCGGCGCCTACGAGGACCGCATCGGCCTGTTCGAGCAAGCCGATGGCGGCACCATCTTCCTGGACGAAATCGGCGAGACCTCGCCCGCCTTCCAGGTCAAGCTGCTGCGCGTGCTGCAGGAAGGCGAGATCAGGCCGTTGGGGGCGCGTCTGACCCGCAAGGTGGACGTGCGCGTCATCGCCGCCACCAACCGCAACCTGGAACAGGAAGTCCACGACAAGCTTTTTCGCCGCGACCTTTATTATCGTCTGGCCGCCTTTCCCATCCACATCCCGCCCCTGCGCGAACGCCCCGGCGACATCGTCGTGCTGGCCAACCGCCTGCTGGCCGACACCGCCCGCTCGTTCGGCAAAAACGTCGAGGGCTTTTCCGCCGCCGCCCTGGCGCTGCTGCAATCCTACGACTGGCCGGGCAACGTGCGCGAATTGATGAACGAGATGCAGCGCATGGTCGCCCTGGCCGACGGCCCGGTCATCGGTCCGGACTTGACCAGCCCGCGCCTGCGCGACCGGCCCCGGACAAATCCGGCCGCCACCGGCGGCAGCCTGCGCGACCAGGTGGACGCCCTGGAACTGCGCATCCTGAGCGACAGCCTCGAGCGTCATCGCTGGAACATCAGCCATGTGGCCGAGGAACTGGGGCTGTCACGGGTGGGGTTGCGGGCCAAGCTGAACCGCCACGGCCTGGAGCGTCCCGATTGATGGCCCGCCAGCCCCCCCTCGCCACCGAAAGCGTCATCGGCGAAGGCGACATCGCCCATGCCCAGGAAGCGGCGTGGATCGAAGTGATCCGCAAGATGGAGGAGGTATATTCCGACCTGATCCAGTACGAGATCGAACTGGAAGAAAAGAACACCGCCCTGGAAGAAGCCCAGCGCTTCATCACCTCGGTGTTGTCCTCGGTGTCCGACATCCTGGTGGTATGCGATCCCAAGGGCCGCATCCAGCAGGTCAACCTGGCCTTCCTGCGCCTGACCGACATGGCCGAGATCGACCTGGTGGGCCGCCCCTTGGCCGACTTCCTGGCCGAAGACGTGGGAACCTTGTGCCATTGGCTGGAAGCCGGGCAAGGCGGCGACCGCGAGGTTCGCTTCGTCCACGGCGGAAACGGCGCCACCGACCCGGTGGCCTTGACCTGCGCCACGCTTTTGGATCATCGCGGATTGCCAGCCGGCACCGTGCTGACCGGCCGTCCGGTGGGCGAGTTGCGCCGCGCCTACGAGGCCCTGAAACAGGCCCAGGCGCAATTGGTGCAGCAGGAAAAGATGGCGTCGCTGGGGCGCCTCATCGCCGGCGTCGCCCATGAACTGAACAACCCCATCAGCTTCATCGTCGGCAATGTCCACGTGCTGACCAAGTACCGCGAACGGCTGGAAGCCTATCTGGGGGCCATCCACCACGGCGTCAGCGAGCCGGAACGCGAGGTGCTGCGCCGCACCTTGCGCATCGACGCACTCATCGCCGACCTGCCGGCCCTGATCGCCGGCACCCAGGAAGGGGCGCAGCGCGTCGCCGACATCGTCAAATCCCTCAAACGCCTGTCATTCAGCCATGGCGCCGCCGCCGAGGCGGTGAACCTTTCGGAAATCGCCGAAAACGCCGTCCACTGGGTGGTCAAGGGCCGCAACCTGCCCGATTTGCCCCGCCTGGATTTGCCCGACGTGCTGCTGGCCAAGGGCCAGGCCGGGCAATTGCATCAGGTGTTGGTCAACCTGGTGGAAAACGCGCTGGACGCGGTGGATGGCCGCGCCCAAGGGGTCAGCCTTTTGGGCCATCGCGACGGTGACAGCGTGGTGCTGGACGTCCGCGACGATGGCCCCGGCATCGCCCCACAAAACCTGGGCAAGGTGTTCGAGCCGTTCTTCACCACCAAGCCGGTGGGCCAGGGCACCGGCCTGGGCCTGTGGATCAGCTACGGCATCGCCCGCGACCATGGCGGCGAGCTGCTGGCGTCGAACCGTCCGGAAGGCGGCGCCTGCTTAAGGTTGCGGCTGCCGGCGGGTTGAGTTCAAATGTCGTACATCAGCACCGGTTCCGGCGCCTGCATGTTGGCCATGTCGGCCAGGGTGGTGTTGTCCAGGATGGCGGCGATGGCGTCGCGCACCTCGCCCATCACCGCGCGCACGGCGCAGGCGGTTTCGTCGCGGCAATCGTCGCAGCGGCGATAGGCGCTGCGCGACACGCATTGCACCGGGGCCAGGGGGCCGTCCAGCACGCGCACGATGTCGCCGACCATGATGGAAGCGGCCGGCTTGGCCAGGGTATAGCCGCCGCCCTTGCCTTTTTTCGACGACAGCAGGCCGCGATTCTTCAGTTCCAGCAAGATGGCGTCCAGGAACTTCTTGGGGATGGTTTCGGCTTCGGCGATGTCGGCGATCAGCACCGACCCGTCGGCGCCGTGGCGGGCCAGATAGACCATGGCCTTCAAACCATACTTGGCCTTGCTCGACAGCATTTCCCCACCCTTTTCATCAGCTGACTAGGGATATGGGCTTCAAGGCCGCCGCTTGTCAACGTCCTCGGCGCAGCCATGGGCTTCGCGCACCACGTAAAGCGGGCGGTTCTTCACCTCCGAGAACACGCGGCCCAGATATTCCCCGATCACCCCCAGGCTGATCAGTTGCACCCCGGAAAAGAAGGTGATGGCGACGATCAGCGACGGATAGCCGGGCACGTCGATGCCCAGGACCAGCGTTTTCACGATGAAGACGAAACCGTAAAGCAGGGCGAAGGTCGCCACCAGCATGCCCATGAAGGTCCACACCTTCAGCGGCAGCGAGGTGAAGGAGGTGATGCCGTCGATGGCCAGACGATAAAGCCGGAACAGGTTGAACTTGGTCTCGCCATGGGCGCGGTCGGCGACGTCGAAGGGGATGGTGGTCTGGCGAAAGCCGACCCAGGCGTAAAGCCCCTTCATGAAGCGCGAATGTTCAGGCATGGCGTTCAGCACGTCCACCACCTTGCGGTCCAGCAAGCGGAAGTCGCCGGCCCCTGGCGGCAGCCGCACTTCCGACACCCGACCGAACAGGTCGTAGAACAGCTTGGCGGCCAGACGCTTGACCGCGCTTTCCTGTTCACGGTCGCGGCGGATGGCGATGACCATCTCGAAGCCGTCGCGCCATTTTTCCAGCATGTCCTTGATCACTTCCGGCGGATGCTGAAGATCGGCGTCGATCATCACCACCGCCTGGCCCGCCGTATGGCGCAGGCCAGCGGTCAGCGCCAGTTCCTTGCCGAAATTGCGTGACAACTCGACCACCTTGATGCGGGGGTCGCGGTCGCGGTGGGCCAAGGCGCGGGAAACCGAATCGTCGCGGCTGCCGTCGTCGACGCAGACGATTTCATAAGAGACGCCGATTTCCGCCATCACCTCGGACAGGCGGGCGAACAGCTTGTCCAAATTGCCGGATTCGTTGAACATGGGCACCACCAGCGAAAGCACTGGCGGGACGACACTCTCGGCGGTCTGGGTCATGGCGCACCACAAAGGACGGATGATGAGCGGCAGTGTGGACAAAAGCGGTCAAGCGGTCAATCGCCGCCCCCGGATCACCTTGTGCGCCGACGATTACGGCCTGGCCCCCGGGGTCAGCGCCGCCATCCGCCACCTGATCGCGCTCGGCCGCCTGCAAGCCACCGGCTGCATGACCGGCAGCCCCCATTGGCCGCAAGCGGCCCAGTCCCTGAAGCCCTTGGACGGCATGGCCGACATCGGCCTGCACATCACGCTCACCGACCAATCCCCCATCGGCCCCATGCCCAAGCTGGCGCCCGATGGCAAGCTGCCATCCTTGGGCAAGCTGTTGAAGCTGTCGCTGACCGGCAAGCTGGACCGGGACGAGATCAGCGCCGAGATCAACCGCCAGGTGGATTCCTTCCAGGCCGCTTTCGGCCGCCTGCCCGATTTCCTGGATGGCCACCACCATGTCCACCAATTGCCCGGTATCGGCGAGGCGGTGATCGAAACCTGGAAGACCCGCCTGGGCGGCCACGTTTGGGTGCGGTCGTGCCTGGAACCGTCGCTGGGTATCCTGACCCGGCGGATCTCGCCGTTGCGGGCCTTGGTCATCGCCAATCTGGGCCGCGTCTTCCGGCGCCGGCTGGAACAGGCCGCCATCCCCCACAACCGGTCGTTCAGGGGCGTCTACGACTTTTCCGGCAAGGTGCCGTTCGACCAGTTGTTCCGCCGCTTCACCGCCGATCCCGGTCCCGACTGCCTGATGATGGTGCATCCCGGTCTGGTGGACGAGGCGCTGTGCGCCGTCGATTCCTTGACTGGCCAGCGCGAGGTGGAATACCGCTTCCTGGCGTCCGATTCCTGCGTGCTGGGTCTGGCCGAGCGCGGCATCGCCCTGTCGCCGCTGTTCCCCAAGCCGTTATGACGCCCATCGCCACCGCGTCGCGGCTGTCGTTCTATTACGCCGCCCTGTTCACCGCCGTCGGCATCCACATGCCGTTCTGGCCGCTGTGGCTGCAAGACAAGGGCATGAGCGCCGCCCAGATCGGCCTGATAATGGCCGCCACCTATGCCACCAAGATCCTGGTGGGGCCGGGGATCGGCCATGTGGTCGACCGCCATGGCGACCGCCGCCGCCCCATGCTGGTGCTGTCGGCGCTGGCGGCCGTCACCTGGCTGGCCTTTCCACTGGTGGACGGCTTCTGGCCCATCCTGGCCGTCACCGTGCTGGCGGTGGGACTTTGGACCGGCATCTTCCCCTTGGGCGAAAGCCTGTCGATGATGGAAACCCAGCGCCAGCGCCTGGATTACGGCCGGGTGCGCTTGTGGGGGTCGCTGACCTTCATCGGCGCCGCCATCGCCACCGGCAATTTGCTGACCCGCCAGCCGCCGTCCATCCTGTCGTGGATGGTGGCCGCGGCCCTGGCGCTGACCGCGGCGTCGTGCTGGCTGCTGCCGTCCACCGCCGTCGCCGGGCGCACACGAGCCCGCCTGCCCTTGTGGCCGCTGCTGAAGCATCCATTGTTCCTGGTGTTCTTGGCGGTCACCAGTCTGAACACCGCGTCACACACCGTCTATTACGCCTTCGCCACCATCCATTGGCAGGCGGCGGGGCTGGATGGCGACACCATCGGCCTGTTGTGGGCCGAAGGGGTATTGGCGGAAGTGGTGCTGTTCGCCTTTTCCGGCCGGGTGGTGGCCAGGATCGGCCCCGGCCGCCTGTTGCTGCTGGCCGCCAGCGCCGGGATTCTTCGCTGGCTGGCGCTGGGGGCCAGCACCGCCGTCCCGGTGCTGGCGGTGGCCCAGTTGCTGCACGCCGCCACCTTCGGCTGCGCCCATCTGGGGGCCATGCATTTCATCACCCGCGCCATCCCGCACGCGCTTTCGGCCCGCGCCCAAGGCATGTTCTCGGCGGTGGCCATGGGGGCGGCGCCGGGCTTGATGAGCCCGCTGGCCGGACGGCTGTACGAATCCCTGGGCGGCGATTCCTTTTACGTCATGGTCGGGCTGTCGGCGGCCGGCACCGCCTTGGCGGTGGTGCTGGCGCGGCGGTGGATGGGACAAAACATCCTAGCCCAGCACGACGCCGATCCCGCCGCATAGGGCCAGGACCGGCAGCATCCCCCATTTCAGCCGCACCAGGGCGACCAAGGCGAAGACGGCCAGGGCCAGGGACAAGGGCTGCACGCTGTCCCAACGCGGCCAGGCGCCGTCGAAGTCGGCGAACACCACGTGCAGGGCGAACCACAGGGACAGGTTGAAGATGACGCCGACCACCGCCGCGGTGATCGCCGACAGCGCCGAGGCCAAGCCCGTATGGCCGCGCAGCCGTTCCACATGCGGGGCCAGGGCGAAGATCCACAGGAAACTGGGGACGAAGGTCACCCACACGGTCAAACTGGCGCCCAACACCCCGCCCAACCAGGGATTCAAGCCACCGGAATCACGGAAACCGGCCAGGAAACCCACATATTGGTTGACCAGCACCAGCGGCCCCGGCGTGGTCTCGGCCAGCCCCAGGCCATCCAGCATCTCGCCCGCCGACAGCCAGCCATGGTTTTCCACCGCCTGCTGGGCCACATAGGAAAGCGCCGCATAGGCGCCGCCGAAGGTCACCACCGCCAACTTGGCGAAGAAGACGCCGATGGCGGCAAAGGCGCCTTGCCCCCACAACACCGCCAGCCCCACCGGCGCCAGCCACAGAACCAGCCACAACAGCACCGATGCCCAAGTGTTGGGGCGGGAAGATTCGGCGGGGCTCGGCGTGTCGCCCCCCCGGCCGCGCCACCACCCGGCCAGCCCGGCCCCCAGCACCACCAACGGAAAAGGCAGGTCCAGCGCGAACAGCGCCAGGAAGGAAGCCGCCGCCACGGCGCGGGCGAAATTGTCCTTCAGCGCCCGCCCGCCGATACGCAGGCCGGCTTGCACCACCACCGCCAGCACCGCCGGCTTGATGCCCAGGAACAATCCTTGCACGTAAGTCAGGTCGGAAAACCCGGCATAAAGCGCGGCCAGGCCCAGCATGACCAGGAAGCCGGGCAGCACGAACAGGATGCCGGCGGCCAGCCCGCCCCTAACGCCATGCAGCAGCCAGCCGGCATAGGTGGCCAATTGCTGCGCTTCCGGACCGGGCAGCAGCATGCAGAAGTTCAACGCGTGCAGGAAGCGCGGCTCGTCCAGCCAGCGTTTTTCGTCCACCAGCACCCGGTGCATGGTGGCGATCTGGCCGGCCGGGCCACCAAAGGACAGCACGCCGATACGGGCGAAGGCGGCCAGCGCCTGGGGGAAAGTCGGGCTCATGACCGTAAGGTGACAGCCCGGATGTTTCCGGTCCAGTGACACTATCCGGTCGCGACAGCGGCTAAACTGTCACCGCCGCCACAGCGGCTAAACCGTCATCGCCACCGGCGACACCGGGCAGTCACGCAATTCGGCCAGCACGCGCAGAGCCTGGGCCAGGCTTTCCATGTCGGCTGGCGCGGTGACCGAGGCCCGCACCCCGTCCAGATGCGGACGGCCGACCGCGAAGGAATCGGTGGGCGGCAGGCTGACGCCGCGCCGCGCCGCCTCGGCGATGAAGGCGGACGACGTCCACGGCAAGGTCATGGGCAGCCAGATATTGAAGGCGGTGCGCAAGCCCGGCACGCCCAATATCTCGCCGGCCAGGGCGATGCGGGCGGCGGCGTCGCGGCGCTGCCGCTCGGCCGCTTCCTGGGCGGTGCCGTCATTGATCAGCATGGCCGCCGCTTCCAGCAACGGCACCGGCAGCGCCAAGGACAAAGCCCCCACCGCCTGGTCGTAACGCGGCTTGATGGACGGCGGCACCGCCGAGAACGAGCAGCGCAGGCCCGGGGTGACGCTTTTCGACAGCGTGGTCAGGTAAAGCGTGCGTTCGGGGGCGTGGACCAGGATGGATTCGGGGGCGTCGGGTTCCAAGAAGCGATGGACGCCGTCCTCGACCACATAGGCGTCATAGCGCCGGGCGATGTCGGCGATGGCGCGACGACGGCTTTCCGACAGCGTCGAGGTGGTGGGATTTTGCACCGTCGCCGTGGTGTACAGCAGCCGCGCCCCCTTGGCGAAGCCGCGCTCGACCTCGTCGGGGACCAGCCCCTCGTCGTCCATCATCACGCCGGCCAGCGACCGGCCCAACATCTGCACCGCCGACTTGAAGCCGGGATAGGTGTATTCCTCGGCCAGGATGGTGTCGCCCGGCCGGGTCAGGGTCAGGATGGCGGCGACCAGCGCCTGCTGGCTGCCGGCGGTGACGGTGACCTGTTCCTCGGGCACCGCCGCCCCTTCGCGGGCCAGCCATTTGCAGCCGGCAGCGCGGTGACGCTGGGCCACCACGTCCAGATTGTAGGACAGCAATTGCGACAAATCGGGGCGCTTGGCCAGTTGCGCCAAGGCCGGGCCCACCGCCCAGGCGCCCTGGTCGCCGGACGGCCGGTTGACCGCCATGTTGATGATGCCGGGATGGGGCGCCCAGGCCACCGCCAGATATTGCCCCAATCCCGATTCGCGCTTGGCCGGATCGGTGACGAAGGTGCCGCGCCCCACCTCGCCCGACAGCAGGCCCAGATGCTCGGCCTCGGCATAGGCGCGGGCGACGGTGCCGACGGTGACCTTCAGCCGCCAGGCCAGGTCGCGGTGGGTGGGCATGCGGGTGCCGGGCACCAGCACGCCGGCCGCCATGTCGGCCGAAATGGCGTCGACGATGGCGCGATATTTGGGGCCGGAATGAACCGACAGGTCGGGAAGCCAATTTGACATGGTGGCAATACTGCAATTGACTCAAGCCCCGTGTCAATCATTGAATCAATTCCGGACAAAAGGGGAGCAATTATGATGTTGAACCTAAATTGGATTGATTCAATTGCACCGCGGTTGCGGATCAACTTTTCCCTGACCACGGTTTTCGACAGCATCATGGCCTGCATTGAACGGGTCCAGCAGCGTCGGGCCTTGGCCCGGCTGGATGATCGGCTGCTTGCCGACATCGGCCGCAGTCGCGCCGAAATCAGCGCCGAGATCGACAAGCCGTTCTGGCGTGACTGATCCGCCCCATACACAACCAGCGGCACATATTGCGTGTGCACATTTTTCGTTGCGAGGGAACGCCATGTCTTTTAAAGTTTCTTATTCGCATTGGGGCGCGACGGGGAAAGGGGAAGGATGTGGCTGCGACTTTTCGCGACAGCCTGGCAAGGCCCATTCCGTGGCTGGATGCGTTCGACATCGACAGCGACGTGCTGGACGTGGAACATAAATGGCTGATTGAAGCCTTGAACCACGCCTGCCTGGAAACCGCGCACTGCCCGTCGCGGGGGCGCAAGGTGGTGGCCGAGTTGGACATTCCCGGCTTGATCGCGGCCCACTTCGCCAACGAAGAGCGCCTGTTCGACCAGTTGGACTATGCCTACAACGCCCAGCATCGCCAGGAACACGAGCACATCCGCCGTATGGCGGCGCCGCTGCTCAGCAGCGGCACCGACGACAGCGTCTTCGCCCAAGGGCTATTGCAGGCGCGGACCGGATTGGTCGAGCATCTGATCCGCCACGATCTCAGCTTCAAGTCCCACTTGCTGTATCAATACGGCAAATGACCCGGTTCAGCGGTTGACGAACTGGGCCGCCCGCTTTTCGGCGAAAGCCGCCATGCCTTCGCGCCGATCCTCGGTGGCGAAGGTGGAATGGAACAAGCGACGTTCGAACTTGATGCCCTGATCCAAAGTGGTTTCGAAGGCGGCGTTCACCGCTTCCTTGACCATCATCACCACCGGCAACGACAAGGACGCGATCTTCTCGGCGGCCTTCAGGGCTTCCGTTTCCAACTCGGCCAGCGGCACCACCCGGCTGACCAGACCGGCGCGTTCGGCCTCGGCGGCATCCATCTGGCGGCCGGTCAGACACA
>JAIWOG010000144.1 GCA_020217035.1 Magnetospirillum sp.
TTTCCATGGCCTTCGCCTTGCCCACCGCGCGGGTCAGACGCTGCGATCCGCCGGCGCCGGGCATGGTGCCCAGATTGATTTCCGGCTGACCGAACTTGGCGTTGTCGGCACAGATGATGAAGTCGCACATCATCGCCAACTCGCACCCACCGCCCAGGGCATAGCCGGCGACAGCGGCGATGACCGGCTTCCTTATGGTGGTCACGTGGGTCCAGCCGGTGTTGCAGTAATCCTGGAAATAGACGTCCATGAAGGACAGATCCTTCATTTCCTTGATGTCGGCCCCGGCGGCGAAAGCCTTTTGCGACCCGGTCAGCACGATGCAGCCGATGTTTTCGTCGGCCTGGAAGGCGTCCAGCGCCTGGGCCAGGTCGACGAACAAGGGCGTCGACAGGGCGTTCAATGCCTGCGGCCGGTTCAGACGGATCAACCCCACGCTTCCGTGGGTTTCCACCAGGATGTTTTCGTAAGCGGTCATGGGGTCACCTTTCCTTACATCGGCGGCATGCGCACGGCGCCGTCCAGGCGGATGGTGCTGCCGTTCAGCATGGGGTTGTCGACGATGGACAACACCATGCGGGCGTATTCTTCCGGCAAGCCCAGGCGATGCGGGAACAGGGTCGAGGCGACCAGGGAATCCAGCACTTCCTGGGGCATGGAATTGACCATCGGCGTGCCGAAATAGCCGGGTGCCACGGCCATGACGCGGATGCCGGCAGGCGCGAATTCGCGGGCAGCGGGCAGCGACAGGCTGGCGACGCCGCCCTTGGACGCGGCATAGGCCACCTGGCCGATCTGGCCGTCGAAGGCGGCGATCGACGCGGTGTTGACGATGACGCCGCGCTCGCCGCTTTCCTGCGGCTCAAGGCTCAGCATGTCGGCGGCGGCCAGCCGCATGACGTTGAAGGTGCCGATCAAATTGATCTGGATGACCTTGGCAAAGGCATCCAGCGCCATCGGCCCCTTGCGTCCGACCACCTTGCCCGGCGTCGCCACACCGGCGCAGTTGACGCAGATACGCGCCGCGCCATGCTTGGCCCGCGCCGCGGCGATGGCGTTTTCCACCGATTCGGCGCTGGTGACGTCGCAAACCAGACCGACGCCGCCGATCTCGGCGGCCACCGCCTGGACGTTGGCTTCGTTCAAATCCAACACGGCGACCTTGGCGCCCTGCTTGGCCAAGGCGCGTGCGGTTTCGGCGCCCAGGCCCGAGCCGCCGCCGGTGACGATGGCGGCGCAATCACGGATGTTCATGAAGTCCCTCCCTGGGGTTCTCTTTTAAAATGTCAGGTCGCCGCAGGCCGGCACCCGGTCGAAGCTGGCGCGGACCGCTTCGTCGCTGGCGGTCTCGGACCAATGGGGCTTGCCGTCCTTGTCGACGATGACGGCGCGGATGCCTTCGACGAAGTCGGCGCCCGGCGCCCACACCTGGGACAGGCGGAATTCCATCTTCATGCAGGAATCGAAATCAAGCCTGGCGCCACGGCGGATCTGTTCGAACGCCACCTTGTTGGCACTGGGAGACTTGCCCTTGATGGCGGCCAGGGTCTGGGCGGCAAAGCCCTCGCCCTCGGCGGCCAGGGCGGCCAGCACGCCGTCATAGCTGGCGGCCGAGAAACAGCGGTCGATGACCTCGCGGTTCTCGGCCAAGGGCGCCGCGCCGGGATCGACATGGAAGCGCGACAACACCGCCTCGACGTCGTCGCCGCTGGCAGACAGGGCGGCTTTCAGTTCGTCCATCCGCGCCGACGGCACGTAATGGGTGGCAATACCGGCATAAAGGCAGTCGGCCGCCTTCAGCCGCGCCCCGGTCAACCCCAGATACAGGCCGACCTGCCCCGGACAGCGGGGCAGGAAGAAGGCGCCGCCCACGTCGGGGAAGAAACCGATGCCGGTTTCCGGCATGGCGAACAAGGTGCGTTCGGTGGCGACACGATAGCGCCCATGCACAGAGACACCGACGCCGCCACCCATGACGATGCCGTCAATCAGCGCCACATAAGGCTTGGCATAGGTCTTGATCTTACGGTTCAGCCGGTATTCGTCGCGATAGAACGACGCCACGTACTCCATCTCGCCGGCCTTGCAGGCGTCGTACAGGGCGCGGATGTCGCCGCCGGCGCAGAACGCCTTGTCCCCCGCGCCCTCGATGACCACTGCCTTGACGGCGTCGTCCTTGGCCCAGGCATCCAGGCGGGTGTGCATGGCGTGAACCTGGTCCAGCGTCAGGGCGTTGAGCGCCTTGGGGCGGTTCAGCACCGCCAGCCCGATGTCGCCCTGGCGGGCGAAGATGATCTCGACTTCCATCACAAAGACGCCTTCCACATCTCGGCATAAGTGTCGCGCAGCACGTTCTTTTGCACCTTGCCCATGGCGTTGCGCGGCAATTCGGGCACGAAAACCATCTGCTTGGGCACCTTGTAATTGGCCAGCCGGCCCTTGAGGTCGGCCAGCATGGCCGCGGCCGACAATTCACGGCCCTTTTCGGGGACGATGATGGCCAGGCCGGCCTCGCCGAAATCGGGATGCGGCATGCCGACCACCGCCGATTCCACCACGCCGTCCATGCGGTCGATGGCGTCTTCCACTTCCTTGGGATAGACGTTATAGCCGCCCGAGATGATCAAATCCTTGGCGCGGCCGACGATGCTGACATAGCCGTCTTCGTCGATAACGCCCACGTCGCCGGTCTTGAAGAAACCGTCTTCGGTGAACTCGGCCTTGGTCTTTTCCGGCATGTTCCAATAGCCGATGAAGACGTTGGGTCCCTTGACCTCGATGCCGCCCACTTCGCCCTGGGGCAGGACGCGGCCATTATCGTCGGTGATGCGCACGGCCATGTCGGGCAAAGCCGGGCCGACGGTGCCGGCCTTGCGGGCGCCCACCAGCGGGTTCGACGTGAACATGCCGCCCTCGGTCATGCCATAGCGTTCCAGGATGGTGTGGCCGGTGCGGCTGGCGAATTCGTTGAAGGTTTCCGACAACAGCGGCGCCGAACCGGAAATGAACAACCGCATGTTGCGGCAGGTTTCCGGGTTCAGGCGCGGGCTGGCCAGCAGCCGGGTGTAGAAGGTCGGCACCCCCATGAAGACGCTGGCTTGCGGCAGCAAGTCGAGCACCTGTTCGGCGTCGAACTTGGGGCAGAAGATCATCGGAGAGCCGTTCAGCAGCACGCAATTGGTGGCGACGAACAGGCCGTGGGTGTGGAAGATGGGCAGTGCGTGCAGCAGCACGTCGTCCGGCTGCCACCCCCACAGCTTGTGCAGGGTTTGGGCGTTGGCGGCCAAATTGTCGTGACTCATCATGGCGCCCTTGGGCCGCCCGGTGGTGCCCGAGGAATAAAGGATGGACGCCACCTCGGTGCCGACACGCTCGACGGTGGCGAATTCCGTCGGCTGTCCCGCCGCCTGGTCGACCAGGCTGCCGCTGCCGTCGGCCCCCAGGGTCAGCAGCGCGGCGCCGATGCCGGTCTTGGCGACGATTCCTGCCAATTGGGCTTCCCGTGCCGGCTGGCAAAGGACGGCGGACGGCGCCGCGTCGGACAAGAAGAACTCAAGCTCGTCAGGCTGGTAGGCGGTGTTCAGCGGCAGCAACACGGCGCCGACCCGCAGGCAGGCCAGATAGACGAAGATGGCTTGGGGCGACTTGTCCACCTGTACCGCCACCCGGTCTCCGGGCTTGACGCCGTTAGCGGCCAGCACATGGGCGAACTGCGCCGAATGCGCTTCCAGGTCGGCATAGGACAGGGTGGCGCCGTCGGGCACGACGATGAAAGGCTTGGAACGGTCGGCGGGAAAGCGCGACTGAAAAGCCGCGAACAGATTGCCGGGCATGGATTGGAAACCTCCCTTGAGCGGCCGGCTTGGCGGCCGGCTCGAAATTCAGCGTCCAAGGACTAGCACAGCAATGTTCGAAGGACCAGAGGCTTGTATCCAAAAAACTGATTTTCTGGATACAAGCTAACGCATGATGGACACGAATTCCGAGAAAATATCCGCTTGGATGGTCACATGCTTGCGCATGGCGGCTTGGGCGCGGTCGGGATCGGCGGCCAGGATGGCGGCCAGCACCTCGCCGTGTTCGGCATAGGATTCTTCGATGCGCTTGGGGTGGTTCAACTGATAGCGCCGATAAGGCGCGAGGCGGGCGAACAATCCCCGCGCCATGTCCTGAAGCACCACGTTGTGGCTGCCTTCATAGATCGCCTCGTGGAAGGAATGGTTGACGGCGTAATAGTCGTCCAACTGCCGCGCCTCGCACATTTGACACGACCGCGCATGCAGGCGTTCCAGTGCCGTCTTTTCATCCGCCGACATCCGCCGGGCGGCGTAGCGGGCGCACAAACCCTCGATATCGCTCATCACTTCGAACATTTGCACCATGCGATGCAGGTCAAGCGGAGCCACCACCGCACCCTGACGCGGCTGCTTGACCACCAGGCCGGAATAGACCAACTGCAAGATGGCTTCACGCACCGGGGTGCGGGAAAGATTGAAGCGGGCCGCCAGGCTTTCCTCGTCCAGGCGGGTGCCGGGCCTCAGCGCCCCCGAGAAAATCTCGGCCTCGATGACCTGGCGAATTTCGTCGGCGCGTGTCGCCGACTTGTCGGACTTCTTGGTGGCCATGTGTCCTCCCTGCCCCCGCGTTACGGAGGGTCTTTATATACCCGTCACACACGGTACCCAAGTCGCGCATTGTTCGCACACAAAAAAATACCTTTGCGTATACAGATGCTGGACGCGTCGCAGCCATTGTGATACGCCTTGACCACCATCGCACAGGAAACCGACAGAGTTTCCGGCATGGGGAGGCCACGGACGGGAGAGAGGATCACATCCCTCTTGCGTCGCCATTAAAAAAACGTATGTTCGTTTTTGAGCAGCAGGGATGACAGCACGATGCTTTTCGGCCTGAGCGAAGACCAGGAAGCTTTCCAGAACGCCGCCCGCGACTTCGCGCAGGGCGAAATGGCGCCCCATGCCGCCCACTGGGACGAAGAGGAAATCTTCCCGGTGGAATGCTTGCGCAAGGCTGCCGAACTGGGCTTCGCCGGCATCTACGTGCGTGACGACGTGGGCGGGTCCGCCCTTGGCCGCCTGGACGCGGCGCTGATTTTCGAGGAACTGGCCGCCGCCTGCCCGTCCACCGCCGCCTACATCTCCATCCACAACATGGCGGCGTGGATGATCGACAGCTTCGGCAACGACGACCAGCGTCGGCGCTGGCTGCCCGATCTGACCTCCATGACCAAATTCGCCAGCTATTGCCTGACCGAGCCGGGCGCCGGGTCCGATGCAGCGTCCTTGCGCACCAAGGCCGAGCGCGACGGCGATCATTATGTGCTGAACGGTTCCAAGGCATTCATCTCGGGCGGCAACTCGTCCGACGTCTATGTGGTGATGGTCCGCACCAATGGCCCCGGCCCCAAGGGCATCACCTGCCTGGTGGTGGAAAAGGGCACGCCCGGCCTGTCGTTTGGCAAGCCCGAAAAGAAGCTGGGCTGGAAAAGCCAGCCCACCAGCGCGGTGATCTTCGAGGATTGCCGCGTCCCCGTCGCCAACCGCATCGGCGCCGAAGGCGAAGGTTTCAAGATCGCCATGAAGGGCCTGGATGGCGGGCGGCTGAATATCGGCGCCTGTTCCTTGGGCGGGGCGCGGGAATGCCTGCGCCTTGCCATCGAATACACCGCAAGCCGCCAGCAATTCGGCCAGACCATCCAAAGCTTCCAGAACACCCAGTTCCAGTTGGCCGACATGGCCACCGAACTGGAGGCCGCCCGCCTGCTGCTGCACCGCGCGGCGTCGGCGCTCGACGCCAAGGAAGCCAACGCCACCACCCTTTGTGCCATGGCCAAAAGGCTGGCCACCGACACCGGTTTCTCGGTGGTGGACCGGGCGCTGCAATTGTTCGGCGGTTACGGCTACATCAAGGAATACCCCATCGAGCGGTACCTGCGCGACCTGCGCGTGCACCGCATCCTGGAAGGGTCCAACGAAATCATGCGCGTCATCATCGGCCGGTCTTTGACCCAGGTCTAACAACAAGACGGCGCGAACAGGGAAGGAGACGAGGATATGGCAAGCATTGGCTTCATCGGCCTGGGCAACATGGGCGGGCCCATGATGCGCAACCTTTTGAAGGCCGGACATTCGGTCCGCGCCTTCGACCTGTCGGAGGCGGCGAAGAAGGCCGCCCAGGATGCCGGCGCCACAGTGGTGTCCGCCGCCGCCGACACCGCCGAGGGTGCCGACGTGGTGGTGTCCATGCTGCCGGCGGGCGAGCACGTGAAAGCGGTCTATCTGGGTGATGCCGGCGTGATGGCCAAGGCCCCCAAGGGCTGCCTGTTCATCGACAGCTCGACCATCGACGTGGCCAGCGCCCGCGAAGTGGCGGCCGCCGCCGAAGCCCGCGGCCAGATGATGGTCGACGCCCCGGTATCGGGTGGCGTCGGCGGCGCCGAGGCCGGAACCCTGACCTTCATGGTCGGCGGCTCGGAAGCGGCCTTCGCCAAGGCCCTGCCCATCCTGGAAGCCATGGGCAAGACTATCGTCCATGCCGGTGGCCCCGGCAACGGCCAGGCCGCCAAGATCTGCAACAACATGCTGTTGGGCATCTCGATGATCGGCACCTGCGAGGCGTTCGCCCTGGCCGAGAAGCTGGGCCTGGACGCCCAGAAGCTGTTCGACATCTCGTCCAAGTCGTCGGGACAGAACTGGTCGATGACCAGCTATTGCCCGGTCCCCGGCCCGGTGCCCACCAGCCCGGCCAACCGCGACTATGCCCCCGGCTTCGCCGCCGCCATGATGCTGAAGGATTTGAAGCTGGCGGTCGAAGCCGCAGGCAAGGCGGGCGCCAGCGTGCCGCTGGGCGCCGAGGCGGCGCAGCTTTACGCCATGTTCGCGGGAAGCGGCCATGCCGGCACCGATTTCTCGGGCATCATCAACATGCTGCGGGGGGCGAAATGACCACCGCTTCCCCGCTTCTGGAAGTCCGCGACGTGTCGCTGGGCTTCGGCGGCGTGCGTGCGCTGACCGAGGTCAACTTCCACGTCAGCAAGGGCGAGTTGTTCTCGATCATCGGCCCCAACGGCGCCGGCAAGACGTCCATGCTGAACTGCGTGTCGGGCCGCTACAAGCCCACCGCCGGCCGCGTCTTCTTCGAAGGCCGCGACGTCACCGGCATGACGCCCAACCAGCGCGCCACCATCGGTATCGGCCGCACCTTCCAGAACCTGGCGCTGTTCGGCCACATGAGCGTGCTCGACAACATCATGGTCGGCCGCCACCACCTGTTGAAGAACAACTTCGCCACCGGCGGCCTTTATTGGGCCGGCGCCCAGAAGGAAGAACTGGAACACCGCCGCAAGGTGGAAGACATCATCGACTTCCTGGAAATCGCCCACATCCGCAAGTCCACCGCCGGCACCCTGTCCTATGGCCTGCGCAAGCGGGTGGAACTGGCCCGCGCCATGGCGGTGGAACCCAAGATCATCCTTCTCGACGAGCCCATGGCCGGCATGAACCTGGAAGAGAAGGAAGACATGGCCCGCTACATCGTCGACCTGAACGAGGAATGGGGCATGACGGTGGTGATGATCGAACACGACATGGGCGTGGTGATGGACATCTCGCACCGGGTCATCGTGCTGGAATTCGGCCGCAAGATCGCCGACGGACTGCCCGACGAGATCATGAGCAACGAACGCGTCAAAGTGGCCTATCTCGGCGTCGAGGAAGACGAAGAGCCGGCCGCCGGGGCCGTGGCCTGAACAGGGGATTGACAATGAGCCACGACTACAACGACGTCGCCAAGTTCGACACCTTCCCCAAGCTTTTGCGGGAAAACGCGCGACGCTGGCCGACCGAAACCGCCATGCGGGAAAAGGAATTCGGCATATGGAACCTGTTCACCTGGGCCGACGTGCACAACGAAGTGCGCCGCCTGGCCCTGGGCCTGATCGAGATGGGGGTCAAGCGCGGCGACGTGGTCGCCATCTTGGGCAAGAACCGTCCAGAATGGATCTGGAGCGAACTGGCGGCACATTCCGTCGGTGCCCTGTCCATGGGCGTCTACCAGGACAGCATGAATGCCGAAGTCGCCTACCTGCTGAACTACACCAGCGCCTCGGTGGTGATGGCGGAAGACGAAGAGCAGGTGGACAAGCTCCTCGAAATCGCCCCCGAGGTCCCCAGCCTGAAACACGTCGTCTATTTCGACCCGCGCGGCATGCGCAAGTACAAGGACGACAAGCTGGTCAGCGCCCAAGACCTGCGCCGCATGGGCGACGAGTTGGCGGCGCGTGAGCCCGGCCGTTACGACGCCGAGGTCGACGCCGGCCTGGGCGACGACATCTCGGTGCTGGTCACCACCTCGGGCACCACGTCCAACCCCAAGTTGGCCATGCTGCAATCGGGGCCGTTCCTGCGTCACTGCACCGCTTACCTGCGGGCCGACGAGAAGTCGGCGGGCGACAATTACGTCTCGGTTCTGCCCTTACCGTGGATCATGGAACAGATCTACGCCGTCGGTCAGCCCTTGGTCTGCCGCAACGTGGTCAACTTCGTCGAGGAACCGGAAACCCAGATGCCCGACATGCGGGAAATCGGTCCGCATTTCGTGCTGCTGGCGCCGCGTACCTGGGAAGCCATCGCCGCCGAAGTGCGGTCCCGCATGATGGACTCGACGCCGTTCAAGCGCTGGATGTTCGATTTGGGCATGAAGCTGGGCATGAAAGCCCTGGACGAAGGCCGCCGGTCCTGGCTGGCCGACCAGATCCTGTTCAAGGCGCTCAGGGACCGCATCGGATTCAGCTATCTGAAGTCCGCCGCCACTGGTGGTGCTGCGCTGGGTCCGGACACCTTCCGCTTCTTCCTGGCCATGGGCGTGCCGCTTCGGCAGATTTATGGCCAGACCGAACTGGCCGGCGCCTACACCGTGCACCGGGGCAACGACATCGACTTCGACAGCGTCGGCATTCCCTTCGACGACGCCGAATTCCGCATCGACAACCCCGACCATAACGGCGTGGGCGAGATCGTGGCCCGCACCGACGGCATGTTCACCGGCTATTACAAGAACCCGGAAGCCTCCAAGGCCGACATGCTGGAAGGCGGCTGGCTGAAGACCGGCGACGCCGGCTATGTGAAAAAGGAAAACGGCCATCTGGTGGTCATCGACCGCATCAAGGATCTGGCCACCACCTCGGGCGGCGTGCGCTTCTCGCCCCAGTTCATCGAGAACAAGCTGAAGTTCTCGCCCTTCATCGCCGAAGCGGTGATCCTGGGCGCCGACAAGCCGTATCTGTCGGCCATCGTCTGCATCCGCTATTCCATCGTCTCGAAATGGGCCGAGCAGAAGGGCATCGCGTTCACCAACTACACCAATTTGTCGGCCCAGGAACAGGTCTATGCCCTGTTGAAGGCCGAGGTGGAAAAGGTCAACGCCACCCTGCCCGAACCCCAGCGCATCCGGAAGTTCCTGTTGCTCTATAAGGAACTGGACGCCGACGACGGCGAGCTGACCCGCACCCGCAAAGTGCGCCGTGGCGTCATCAACGAAAAGTACGGCGACATCATCGATTCCATGTACGCCGACCGCGAGATGGTGCCGGTGGACGCGGTCATCACCTTCCAGGACGGCTCGACCACAAGGGTCAAGACCGAACTCAAGGTGATCACCCTGCTGCCCGCCCCCACCGCCGCCATGGCCGCCGAATAGGGAGACCCCTCATGTCCGGCAATCTGCTTTTCCAATTGCTTCTGAACGGGCTCATCGTCGGCACGCTGTACGGTGTGGTGGCCATGTGCTTCGTGCTGATCTACAAGTCGACCCAGGTGGTGAACTTCGCCCAGGGCGAGTTCCTGCTGATCGGCGCCTGGACCTGCTGGTGGCTGGTGGTCGACGCCGGCCTGCCCTTCTGGTTCTCGTTCCCGCTGACCTTCCTGTTCATGATGGTGTTCGGCATCGCGCTGCAAATGGTGGTGCTGCGGCCATTGATTGG
>JAIWOG010000145.1 GCA_020217035.1 Magnetospirillum sp.
TGAACCGATCATTTCGGTGATCATGGTCACCATCGGGCTGTCCATCTTCTTCCAGGCGGTCACCAAGTGGATCTTCGGCGCCGACGTGCAGCCCTTCCCGGAAATCTTCCCGGTCAAATCGGTGGACGTGATGGGGCTGTCGGTCCAGCCGGCCTATCTGATGAGCCTGGTGGTGTCCATCCTGGTGATGGGCGGCTTCGCCTGGTTCTTCAAGTATTCGCGCATGGGTCTGGCCATGCGGGCCACCGCCTTCAACCAGCAGGTGGCGCAAAGCTTGGGCATTTCGGTCAAGAACGTCTTCGCCATGGCCTGGGCCATTTCCGCCATGGTCTCGGCCCTGGCCGGCGTGGTGGTCGGCATGGTCAACGGCGTGTCGGGCGCGTTGTCGTTCTTCGGCATCAAGGTGTTCCCGGCGGTCATCGTCGGCGGGCTTGATTCCATCATCGGCGCCATCGTCGGCGGCCTGATCATCGGGCTGTTGGAAAACTTCGCCGAATACGTGGACGGCCAATGGCTGCACCTGGGCAATCTTTATACCGTGGCGCCGTTCTACGTGCTGATCATCATCCTGATGGTCAAGCCCTACGGCCTGTTCGGCACCCACAAGATCGAGCGAGTGTAAGGCGATGATCACTTCCAGCCTGATCCCCTGCGGCCAGTACAAGACCAGCTACGCCAAGGACACCACCATCTTCGACACGCCGGTCATGCGGGCCTGGGCGGTGGTGGGGGTGTTGGCGCTGATCGCCGCGCCGATGGTCCTCAACAACTACTACCTGTCCTTGCTGATCCAGATCGGCTTCATGGGCATCGCCGCCCTGGGGCTGAACATCCTGGTCGGCTATACGGGACAGATTTCGCTGGGCCATGCCGGCTTCTTCGGCTTCGGCGCCTTCGCCAGCGCCTGGCTGAACAATTCCTTCGGCATCCCCGTGGTTTTGGCCATGCCGCTGGCGGCGGTGATGACCACCTTCCTGGGGCTGTTGTTCGGCATTCCCGCCGGCCGCCTGAAGGGCCTGTACCTGGCCATCGCCACCTTCGCGTCCCAGTTCATCCTGGAAGACTTCTTCGCCCGCGCCGACTGGTTCTCGGGCGGTTCGTCGGGCGCGGCGGCCGGGCCGGTCAATCTGTTCGGCTATGAACTGACCGGCGACAAGGGCTTCTTCTACGTGGTGCTGTTCTGGGTGGTGGTGATGTTCCTGATCGGCACCAACCTGCTGAGGTCCAGGGACGGCCGCGCCTTCGTCGCCGTGCGCGACCATTACCTGTCGGCCGAGGTCATGGGCATCAACCTGACCAAGTACCGCATCTTGTCGTTCGGCCTGTCGTCCTTCTATGCCGGCCTGGGCGGGGCGCTATACGGCCATTACCTGGGCTTCGTCTCGGCCGAGGGCTTCACCATCCTGATGTCCATCGAGTTCCTGGGCATGATCATCATCGGCGGCCTGGGCTCGGTGGCCGGCACCCTGATGGGCACCACCTTCATGGTGCTGCTGCCGGAAGTCATGGAAGGCGGCGTCGGCATCGCCAAGACGCTGATCGGCGGCGACGTCGCCTGGCTGGCCGAGGGGTTGGCCTACATCAAGCAGGCCTCCATCGGCCTGGCCATCATCTTGTTCCTGATCTTCGAGCCGGACGGCCTGGTGCATCGCTGGCGCCTGATCCGGTCCTACTGGAAGTTCTATCCCTTCTCGTACTGACCCTGTTTCGTACCAACAACGAGGCCGAAACGGCCCCCATGAACAAACCGATAAACACATTGGGAGGATAAATGATGCGTAACGTTCTTCTGGCCAGCGCCGCCATCACCCTGGGCCTGTCCACCACCGCTCAGGCCGCCGAGATCTATGTCGGCCACCTGGCCGACTTGACCGGCGCCACCGCCTCGGTGTCCAAGCCGTTCTCGGCCGGCGTCGCCGACGCCATGAACTACATCAATTCCAAGGGCGGTGTCGGCGGCACCAAGATCGACTTCGAAACCGTCGATTATTCCTATCAGGTGCCGCGCGCCATGGCGCAGTACAAGAAGTGGACGTCCGAGCACAAGCTGGCCGCCATCCAGGGCTGGGGCACCGGCGACACCGAAGCGCTGGTCTCCACCGTCGCCAAGGACGAGATCCCCTATTTCTCGGCCTCTTATTCCGGTCACCTGACCGACCCGCAGGGCAAGACCTCGGCCAAGGCGGCGCCCTATAACTTCTTCTATGGTCCCAGCTACACCGACGGCTGCCGCGGTCTGGTGGACTGGGCCATGGCCGACTGGAAGAAGAAGGGGGGCAAGGACAAGCCCAAGTTCGTCCACATGGGCGACAACCACCCCTATCCGAACGCCCCCAAGGATGCCTGCGGCGCCTATGCCAAGGAAAAGGGCTTCGAGATCCTGAACCCCATCCAGTATTCGCTGAAGCCGGGTGACTTCAAGGCCCAGTGCCTGAGCCTGAAGGAATCGGGCGCCAACTACGCCTATCTGGCCAACACCGCCGGTTCGACCATCTCGCTGTTGAAAAGCTGCGAGACGGTGGGCACCAAGGCCCAGTTCATGGCCAACATCTGGGGCATGGACGAAGCCGGCCTGAAGGCTTCGGGCGAAGCCGCCAACGGCATCGTCTGGGTGGTGGGCGCCGCCACCTGGAACGACGACGTGCCCGGCATGAAGCTGGTGCGTGAAATCTCGAAGGCCGCCGACCCCGAAGGCAAGGAAGAACGCCCGGTCCACTACACCCGCGGCATCTGCTCGGCCTATTACATGAAGGAAGCCATGGATATGGCCGCCACCATGCCCGGCGGCGTCACCGGCGCCAACATCAAGGCCGCCATGTACAAGAAGGCCAACTGGGTCCCGGCCGGCCTGGAAGGCGTCTGCCTGCCCTCCACCTGGAAGGCCGACGATCATCGCGGCTCGACCCAGGTTCTGGTCTACCAGGCCGACGTCAAGGGTGACAATTTCACCATGCACAAGGTGCACAGCGTCGAGTTGCCCCGCCGCCCCGAGTGGCTGGGCTGGTAATCACGCCTGAAACCGGGAGGCCGGCCAAACCGGCCTCCCCCTTTTCCCTTGACCGATGGTGCCCAGATGGCTGAACCCGCCCTGAAGATCGCCCCCGAACAGCCCCTGCTGTCCGTCAACAACATCGAAGTCGTCTATGACGACGTCATCCTGGTCCTGCGCGGCGTCAGCCTGGACGTGCCCAAGGGCAAGGTGGTCACCCTGCTGGGCCCCAACGGCGCCGGCAAGTCGACCACACTCAAAGCCATTTCCGGCCTGTTGGCCACCGAGGACGGCGAGGTCACCCGCGGCTCGATCACCTTCGAGGGCGAGGAAATCGCCAACAAGAGCCCGGAAGACATCGTCCGTCGCGGCATCTTCCAGGTGATGGAAGGCCGCCGCATCGTCGAGGACATGACCTGTCTGGAAAACCTGCGCCTGGGCGCCTTCACCCGCAAGGACGGGACGGCCGCCATCAAGCGCGACATCGACATGGTCTACAATTATTTCCCCCGCCTGAAGGAACGTACCGGCCTGGCCGGCTACCTGTCGGGCGGCGAGCAGCAGATGCTGGCCATCGGCCGCGCCCTGATGGCGCGTCCCAAGATGATCCTGCTGGACGAGCCGTCCATGGGCCTGTCGCCTTTGTTGGTCAAGGAAGTGTTCGGCATCATCGAACAGCTTTGTTCCGATTTGGGCATCACCATCTTGCTGGTGGAACAAAACGCCCGCATGGCGCTGAAGGTGGCCGATTTCGGCTACATCATGGAATCCGGCAAGATCATGCTGGACGGCCCCAAGGAAGACCTGATCAACAACGAAGACGTCAAAGAGTTCTATTTGGGCGGCGACAAGGAACGCAAGTCGTTCAAGAACCTGAAGTCCTACAAGCGCCGCAAGCGCTGGCTGTGAGGCGCCGACCATGAGCGAATTCTACGATGCCAAGGAAACCCGGTCGGCGGACGAACGCGAAGCGGCGCTGATGGCGGCGTTGCCGGGCCAAGTCGGCCACGCCAAGGCCAACGCCCCCTATTTCGCCAAGCTGCTGGCCGGTTTCGACGCCGCCGCCATCACCAACCGCGCTGCCCTGGCGCAACTGCCGGTGACCCGCAAGTCGGACCTGATCGACATCCAACAGGAAAACACCCCGTTCGGCGGGCTGAACGCCACGCCCAAGGGCAAGTTGTTCCGCGTCTTCGCCTCGCCCGGCCCCATCTATGACCCGGAAGGTCAGGGCCGCGATTGGTGGCGCATCGGACGCGCCCTTTATGCAGCTGGCTTCCGCGAAGGCGATTTGCTGCACAATTGCTTCGCCTACCACTTCACGCCGGGCGGCATCATGTTCGAGACCGGCGCCCACGCGCTGGGCTGCCCCGTGTTCCCGGCCGGTGTCGGCAACACCGAACAGCAGGCCAAGGCGGTGGCCGACCTGAAGCCGGCCGGCTATTCCGGCACGCCTTCTTTCCTGAAGATCATCCTGGAAAAGGCCCGCGAACTGGGCCTGGACCATTCGTCGCTGACCAAGGCCTGCGTCTCGGGCGAAGCCCTGTTGCCCCCCTTGCGCCAGGCTTTGGCCGACCTGGGGGTCGACGTGGTGCAAGCCTATGCCACCGCCGATTTGGGCCTGATCGCCTATGAGACCCGCGCCAAGCAGGGTCTGGTGGTGGACGAGGACATCATCGTCGAAATCGTCCGCCCCGGCACCAACGACCCGGTGGCGCCCGGCGAAGTGGGCGAGGTGGTGGTCACCAGCTTCAATCCCGATTATCCGCTGATCCGTTTCGGCACCGGCGATTTGTCGGCGGTGATGGAGGGCCAAAGCCCGTGCGGCCGCACCAACATGCGGCTGAAGGGCTGGATGGGTCGCGCCGATCAGACCACCAAGATCAAGGGCATGTTCGTCCACCCCCGCCAGATCAACGACGTGGCCAAGCGTTTCCCCGCCATCACGCGGGCCAAGCTGGTGGTGGACAAGCATAACGACAACGACCGCATGACCTTGCAGGTGGAATGCGCCGAACCGGGCGATGCCCTGGCCGCCTCCTTGAAGGACACCCTGCAATCGGTCTGCAAGCTGAAGGGCGAGATCGAGTTCCACGCCCCCGGCGCCTTGCCCAACGACGGCAAGGTCATCGAAGACAAGCGATCCTAAGACAATCAAATAACCAACAAGGACAGACATCCCATGACCGTCTCCACCAGCATCGAGCTTGATCCCTTCAAGCTGGCCAAGTCCCTGTCCGGCCTGAACTTCGTCGCCGGCGAGTTCCGCCCCGCCGCCAGCGGCAAGACCTTCCCGGTGGTCAACCCGGCCACCGGCCAGGAAGTGGCCCAGGCGCCGTTTTCCGAAGCCGCCGACGTCGATCTGGCTGTCCAAGCCGCCAAGAAGGCGCAAAAGGAATGGGCCAAGGTGCCGGCGCGTAATCGCGGCAAGCTGGTGGCCGAATGCGGCCGGGTGCTGGCCGACCATGTGGAAGAACTGGGTCGTTTGATCGCGTTGGAAACCGGCAAGGCGCTCAGGACCGAAAGCCGCGTCGAAGCCAGCGTCTTGGCCGACATGTTCGTGTTCTTCGGCGGTCTGGCGTCGGAATTGAAGGGCGAGACCGTGCCCTTCCATCCCGACATGATGACCATGACCGTGCGCGAGCCCGTCGGCGTCGTCGGCGCCATCATTCCGTGGAACGTGCCCTTGCTGCTGATGGCCATGAAGGCCGCCGCCGCTTTGGTCGCCGGCAACGCCGTGGTGGTCAAGTCGGCGGAAGAAGCGCCGCTGACCGTGCTGCGCGTCACCCAAATCATGAACACCGTGCTGCCCGCCGGCATTTTCTCGATCCTGGCCGGCTACGGGCCGGAATGCGGGGCGCCGCTGGTGGAACACCCCGAGGTCAAGAAGGTCACCTTCACCGGCTCGGTGGAAACCGGCAAGATCGTCTACAAGGCCGCCGCCGAGAAGCTGATCCCCGTCACCCTGGAACTGGGCGGCAAAAGCCCGATGATCATCTGCGCCGACGCCGACATGGACAAGGCGGTGGCCGGCGCCATCGCCGGCATGCGCTTCACCCGCCAGGGCCAAAGCTGCACCGCCAGCTCGCGCATCTTCGTCCATGAAAGCATCCACGACGAATTCATCGCCCGGGTGCAGGAGCGTGTGAACGCCATGGTCATGGGTGACCCCCTGGACGAAAAGACCGATATCGGCACCATCATCTCGGACGGCCAGTTCGAGCGCGTGCATTCCTATATCAAGCTGGGCCGCGAGACCCAGGGCGCCACCGAGATCGTGCTGTCCGCCATGCCCACCGACCCCAAGCTGGCCAAGGGCAAGTTCGTGCAGCCGCGCATCTTCTCGGGCGTTTCCAACAACGACCGCATCGCGCGGGAAGAAATCTTCGGCCCGGTCTGCTGCGTCATCAAGTGGAGCGACTTCGATAGCGTCATCGAAGCCGCCAACGACAGCGATTACGGTCTGGCCGCCACCATCTGGACCACCAATTTGAAGATGGCCATGGACGCCACCCGCCGTCTGGAAGCCGGCTTCGTGCAGGTGAACCAGAATCTGGTGGTGCAGCCCAACCTGTCCTATGGCGGCGTCAAGGCGTCGGGCCTGGGCAAGGAAGCGTCGCTGGAATCCATGCTGGAACACTTCACCCATAAGAAGACCATCATCATCAACATGCAGTAACCCCCTGCCGTCACCCGAAGGAATCAGTCCATGACCACCGATCCAGTCGTCATCGTCGGCGCCGCCCGCACCCCCATGGGCGGGTTTCAGGGCGAACTCACGTCCTTCACCGCCAGCCAGTTGGGTTCGCACGCCATCAAGGCGGCTCTGTCGCGGGCCAAGGTGGCCGCCGATCAGGTGGAAGAAGTGATCATGGGCTGCGTTCTGCCCGCCGGCCAGGGCCAGGCCCCGGCCCGGCAGGCGTCGCGTGGCGCCGGCATCCCGGACGGCGCCGGCGCCACCACCATCAACAAGATGTGCGGTTCGGGCATGAAGGCCGCCATGTTCGCCAACGACTTGCTGCTGGCCGGCACCAATCGTGTGATGGTGGCCGGCGGCATGGAAAGCATGACCAACGCCCCCTATCTGCTGGACAAGGCGCGTGGCGGCTATCGCATGGGCCATGGCAAGGTCATGGACCACATGTTCCTGGACGGGCTGGAAGACGCCTATGACAAGGGCCGGCTGATGGGCACCTTCGCCGAGGATTGTGCCCAAGCCTATCAGTTCACCCGCGAAGCCCAGGACAATTTCGCGCTGACCAGCCTGGAACGCGCCCGTCGGTCGGAGAACCTGGCCGCCGAGATCGCCCCCATCACGGTCAAGACCAGGAAGGGCGAAAGCGTCATCGACACCGACGAACAGCCCAAGAACGCCCTGCCCGACAAGATCCCCACCCTGAAGCCGGCCTTCCGCGACGGCGGCACGGTGACGGCGGCCAATTCGTCGTCCATTTCCGACGGCGCCGCCGCCCTGGTGATGATGCGGCTGTCGGAAGCGGAAAAGCGCGGGCTGACGCCACTGGCCGCCATCCGTGGCCATTCCACCTTCGCCCACGCCCCCAATCTGTTCACCACCGCCCCGGTCTTCGCCATCCGGAACCTGCTGGAAAAGCTGAGCTGGCAGGCCAAGGACGTGGACCTTTACGAAGTCAACGAAGCCTTCGCCGTGGTCACCATGGCCGCCATGCGCGACCTGGACCTGCCCCACGACAAGGTCAACGTCCATGGCGGCGCCTGTGCGCTTGGCCACCCCATCGGCGCGTCCGGCGCCCGCATTCTGTGCACGCTGTTGTCGGCGCTGGAACGCTATGACCTGAAGCGCGGCGTGGCGTCGTTGTGCATTGGCGGCGGCGAAGCCACGGCGCTGGCGGTGGAGCGCCTGGCATGATCCTGACCGAGGAACAATGCCTGATCCAGGAGACCGCACGGTCGTTCGCCCGCGAACGACTGGCGCCGGGCGCCGAAAAGCGCGACCGCGAACACGCCTTCCCGGCGGCCGAGCTGGCCGAGATGGGAGAGCTGGGTTTCCTGGGCATGGTGGTGCCGCCCGAATATGACGGCGCCGGCACCGATTACGTGTCCTATGCCCTGGCCTTGATGGAAATCGCCTGGGCCGAGGGCGCGACGTCCACCATCATGAGCGTGCACAACTCGGTCGGCTGCATGCCCATCCTGGCCTTCGGCACCGAAGCGCAAAAGCAGACCTATCTGCGCCCCATGGCCCGCGGGGAATGGATCGGCTGCTTCTGCCTGACCGAGCCGGAAGCCGGGTCCGACGCCGCCTCCATCAAGACCCGCGCGGTCAAGGACGGCGACTTTTATGTGCTGAACGGCGCCAAGCAATTCATCACCTCGGGGAAGAATGCCAAGGTCGCCATCGTCTTCGCCGTCACCGACCCGGCCGCCGGCAAGAAGGGCCTGTCGGCCTTCGTCGTCCCCACCGACAGCCCCGGCTGGAACGTGGCGCGGGTCGAGGACAAGCTGGGTCAGCACGCGTCAGACACCTGCCAGATCATCCTGGAGGATTTGCGCGTGCCGGCGGCCAACCTGCTGGGGGCCGAGGGCGAAGGGCTGAAGATCGCTTTGGCCAATCTGGAAGGCGGCCGCCTGGGCATCGCCGCCCAGTCGGTGGGCATGGCGCAAGCCGCGCTGGACCACGCCATCGCCTATGCCAAGGACCGCAAGCAGTTCGGCAAGCCGATCATCGAGCACCAGGCGGTGGCCTTCCGCCTGGCCGACATGGCGACCCGAATCGAAGCGGCACGGCAGATGGTTCTGCACGTGGCCAGTCTTCGCGATGCCGGCCAGCCTTGCCTGAAGGAAGCGTCCATGGCCAAATTGCTGGCCAGCGAAACCGCCGAGCGCGTCTGTTCCGACGCCATCCAGATTCACGGCGGTTACGGCTATCTGGCCGATTTCCCGGTGGAGCGCATTTACCGCGACGTCCGGGTTTGTCAAATTTACGAAGGGACCAGCGACATCCAGCGCCTGGTCATCGCCAGGGCCCTGGCGGCCGGCTGAGGGAGAAAGAACATGAAGGACATCCTGGTTCACGTTGACGGCAGCGACCGTGCCGCCATGCGCATCGAGGTGGCGGTCGATCTGGCCAAGCGTTTCGGGGCGCGGCTGACCGGCCTTTTCGCCCAGACCGACAGCCACCGCCCCGCCGCCGTCGCCCGCTTGGCCAGCGACGGCCTGAAGGCCGCGCAAGCCGCCGGTGAAAACCTTTTCAATTCGGCCACCAAGGGCGTCGAGACCCGCTGGTGGGTGCTGCCCCACGGCGAGCCCGGCTTCGTCGCCGCCGAGGTGATGTTCTGTTCGCGCTATTTCGACTTGGTGATCCTGGGTCAGAACGACCCCAAGGATTCGACCACTCCCGACGACATGGTGGAAGAGACCATTCTGAATTGCGGCCGCCCGGTGCTGGTGCTGCCCTATGTGGGCAGCTTCACCTCGGTGGCCAACCGCGCCGTCATCGCCTGGAACGCCGGCCGCGAAGCGACCCGCGCCGTTCACGATTCCTTGGACCTGTTGCGCCAGGCCAAGACAGTGACGGTGCTGTCCATGCGGGCTCATGACGACACCGGCGCCACCAATACCATGCCGCCAGTCAACATCATCGACCACCTGACCAAGCTGGGGGTCGCCAGCGAGGGCGAGTTCCTGCCCGACGAGGAAATCGGCAAGATGGACATGCTGCTGTCGCGCAGCTTCGACCTGGGGGCTGACCTGCTGGTCATGGGGGCCCACGGTCAGTATGGCCTGTCGCGCCTGCGTGGATCGGGCACCCGCTACGTGCTGAAGCACATGACCCTGCCGGTGCTGATGAGTCATTGATGTTCCCCGAGACACGTGGCCGCCCCGCCAGCCCCACGTGTCTCGGGTCGTTTTAGGATCTCGCCATGACCGACTTCACCCCCAAGGACCCGGATTTCAAGGACCGTGTGGTCGAGAATTTCGCCCTGCAAACACTGATGAAAACCCTTGGCGCCCAGTTGGTGGACATCCAGCCGGGCAAGTGCGAGATCGTCATGGCCAAGCGTGACGACCTTTGCCAGCAGCACGGCTTCCTGCATGCCGGTATCACCACCACCCTGGCCGACACCGCCGCGGGCTACGCCGCCTTTTCGCTGATGCCCAAGGGGGCCGAGGTGCTGTCCACCGAATTCAAGATCAACCTGCTGAACCCCGCCGAAGGCAAGCGCTTCAGCGCCCGTGCCGAAGTGTTGAAGCCAGGGCGGACCTTGACCGTGGTGCGTTCCGACGTGTGGGCCGAGGACGAGACCGGGCAACAGACCATGATCGCCACCATGCTGGCCTCGATGATCTGCTTGTTGCCGAGATAATCTTTACAGAACCTGACGGACGAACTGCACGGACGGCTCGGGCAGAAGCGGGCCGCCGTGGCCGTGCTGACGGGCCGCGGGCAGTTCCACCCAGAAGGTGCAGCCCTGGCCCGGTGCGCTGTCCACCCCGATGCGCCCGGACATGCGCTCGGCCAGAATACGCGAAATGGCCAGGCCGATGCCCATGTCGGCATCGCCGTCCAACCGACCGAAGGGGCGGAACAATTGCTCTTGCAGATCGGCGGATAGGCCCGGCCCGTCGTTGGACACCGTCAGCCGGACCGCGCCATGATTGGTGGCGCTGACCGCCACCTCGACCCGTCCTCCGGCTTGGCCATGCTTGACGGCGTTGGCCAGCAGGTGGCGCAGGATTTCGCCGACGCGGCTGCAATCACCGTGAACCTGAACGGGCATGTCGCATCCCGACACCACGATGTTCAGGTCGCTTTCCCCCTCCCCCCAATCCGTCACGGGGACAGTGTCGCGCACCAGCGCGGCGATGTCGAAGGGGGCGATGGTCAACGCCCCGGCGCCGTCTTGCAGTTCCGCCAGTTCCAGAACCTGGTCGACCATGTCGGTCAAACGTCGACCGGCTGCCAGGATATGTGACGCCGAGCGGCGCTGTTTGGGGCCGAACTGGCCGTCGGGGGTGGAATCCAGCAATTGCGAGAAGCCGACGATGGCATTCAGGGGGGTCCGCAATTCATGGCTCATGGCCGACAGGAACGTCGCCTTGCTTCGCAAGGCCGCCTGGGTCTGATCCAAAGCCTGCTGCAACTGCTCTTGGGTCCGGATTCGGTCGGTGACGTCGCTCAGCACCGACACCCGCCCCCCTTCCGGCGTCCGGCGATGGATGCAGCGCAAGATGCGGCCATCGGTCATGCGCATCTCGCTTTCCCCTTGCGCGGCGCGAAAAAGCGCCAGCCTCATGGCCACGAACTTGTCC
Source organism: Magnetospirillum sp. (assembly GCA_020217035.1). Classification (GTDB taxonomy): domain Bacteria; phylum Pseudomonadota; class Alphaproteobacteria; order Rhodospirillales; family Magnetospirillaceae; genus Magnetospirillum. Next base: position 11,282 of record JAIWOG010000145.1, read on the forward strand.
ACGCCCTGCGGCATGTCCACCAAACCCAGCTTGGCCATGCGCAGGACGATTTCAAAAAACGACGTTCCCGCCGTCAGCCAAGGTTCCAATTGCGGAAACATGCCGACGAAACGGCGGTTGCACGTCAACAACCGCTCTTCCGAATCGTAAAGGGCAAAGCCGTCGTCCACCGCTTCGATGGCCGAAAACAAGCGTTCACGCGCCTGACGCAGTTTGGCTTGGGCCTCGCGCCGCTCGCTGGCGTCGAACAGCATCACCAGGTACTTGCCGTCCACCGCCGAGGGGGAAACCACCATTTCCGCCCAGGTCATCACCCCCCCCTTGCGCATCAGGCGCACGTCGCCCCGCCACGACGAGTGCAACGCCCGGTCCAGGATGGTCTCGGCCCCGTTGCCGCCGTAACCGGAAAACATCAGGCTGTTCAAGTCCTGGGTCAGCAACGTCTCGGCATCGAAGCCGGTCAAGGCTTCGGCGGCGGCGTTGGCGTAACGGATCTTGCCGCCGGAATCCACCATCAACACGCCGTGCCCGCTTTGGGTGATGGCGTCGCCCAACACCGTTTGCCGCTGGACCTGCGCCTGCAACAGCTTGATGCCGGGCAGCAGCACCAGCAAGAACAATCCCGCCAATGCCCCCAGCAAGGTGACGAAGGCAAGGAAGGTCACCAAACGCAAATTCTGGTACTCGGCCGCCGCGTGTCGCTGATACCGCTTGGCCGCTTCCTCGTTGAACAGCATGGCCTCGCGGTGGTTCAAGGCATTGACGTCGCCCCGGCCATCCAGGATCTGGCGAAGGTTGTGATGCAGCCGGGCCATCACCCCGGCTTCGTCGGTCCAGGCGGTGGCGTAAAGGCTGGCGATGTCGGCGGGAACGTCGTCGTGGTCGATCAACCACTGCGCCTCGCCGCGCATGCGGGTGATCATGGTTTCCAGTTCGGATTGCAGGCGCTGGCGCGACTGCGCCGGCAGGTCGGGCCGCGCCAACTGGCTGGCAAGGACCACCGAACGCTGCGCCATCATGCGCTGGCCGCCCACCAATTCCAGGGCTTCCGCTTCCTCGTTGAGAACCGAGACCGTCACATGGACGGCCGCCGCCGCCGCGACCATCAGGACAAGCATCGCCACAAGCAAGCCCCACGCCCGGGTGGAAATAACCCGAACGGCTTCAGGGGCCTGGAATGGCATCTTGGAAGGCATGGTCTCGAGGGCGGCTTCCCGGAATTCCGATAATGATAGTCGGTACCAAAAATCATCCGTTGTAAAGATCAACTCAGCCGTTTAATCACTAAGAGGGCGGTATGTCCTCCTTTGGGTGGATGCTAGAACGGGAGTGATGGGTAGTCCTATGACCGTGTCTTCCAGCAAGGCAAGAACCCAGGTTTTCATCCCGTTGGCCGTGGTCAACGTTTCCATTCTGCTGGGCGTGGTTTTGTGGCTGGTCGGCGAATACAGCAACCACACCAACACGGCCCAGGCGACGCTCAGTTCACTGACCCGCGCCACCCTGCTGACGGTGACGCAGACCTTCGACCAGACTCGCCAGAACCTGCTGCGCGACGAAGCCCAGATCCGCCGGCAAGGGGTCGAAACCCCGCGCTTGAGCGCTGCCACCATCGACAGCACGCTACATCAACATGCCCCCCACGACGCCAGCGTGATCGACGTGACGGGCCGGGACTACGCCCGCGCCCTGTCGCGCCTGGAGGAAGGCGAGGCGTTTCCCGGCCTGCCCATGGCCGATCCCGGCAACGGGTCCATGTGGTGGCCCGTCGCCTTGCGCACCGGCGACCAATCCGGCGCACTGGGACTGGTCACCAAGTTGTCGGTCGACCAGGTCCTGAAACCGCTGGAAAACATCCGCATCAAACCCGACGGATTGATCTGGCTGGTCCGTGACGACGGCACCATCCTGGCCAGCGCCCCTTGGCGAGCAGACCTGATCGGGCAAAGCCTGGACACAGCCGCCCCCGGACTGAGTCGTCGGGGCAGCGTCGAAAGGATGGTCGGCACCCGTGTCGACAATACCGGCTATCTGGCGGTGACCGCCTCTGTTCCCGACCACCCCCTGCGTTTGGTGGTGGCCACCCCTGACGACGTCTTCCTGGTGGATTGGTGGCGGGAAGCCGGCATGATGGCGGTGTTGCTGGCGGTGATGATGGCCACCTCGGTTTTCACCGCACTGCGCCAGATGCAGCTGCAGGAACGCCTTGAATCATTGAACGCCAGACTGCGCGACGAAGTGGTGAACCAAAGCGCGGCCCTGGAAACCGAGATCAGGGAAAGGCAGGGGCAGGAGCGCCTGGCCCGCATGCTGCGCAACGCGTTGGAACATTCGGGCACCATGATGCTGATCACCGATTCCAACGGCACCATCGAATACGCCAACCCTTCGTTCTACAAAGCCACCGGCTACACGCCCGACGACATCGTCGGTCAAAAGCCGTCGCTGCTGCGCCATCGCGAGTTGTCGCCGCCAGCCAGCACCCTGTGGCCGACCATCCTGGACGGCCAGACTTGGACGGGCATGTTCTGCAACCGCTGCAAGGACGGCTCGGCGCTGTGGGTGTCGGCGACCATTTCGCCGGTGGTGGACGCCTTGGGCGTGGCCACCCATTACGTGGCCGTCGAGGAAGACGCCACCAGCCGCCGCGTCGGCGAGGAAGAACTGATGCAGGCCAAGCAGGCGGCGGAAGCGGCCAATCTGGCCAAGTCGGAATTCCTGTCGTCCATGAGCCATGAATTGCGCACCCCCATGAACGCCATCCTGGGCTTCGCCCAATTGCTGGCGTCGGCCGAGGACGGCGAGTTGGGGGAACGGCAGCGTTTCTACGCCGACAGCATCCTGAAAAGCGGCAACCACCTGATCAGCCTGGTCAACGACATCCTGGACATTGCCCGCATCGAGGCGGGGCGCCTGTCCCTGTCCTTCGAGCCGGTGTCCTTGGAACGGATCCTGGCCGAGATCAAGCCGATGATCGCCCCCATGGCCGAGCGCCGCAAGGTGACCTTGGCCGACGAGATCAGCGGCAAGTCTCCACCGATCCTGGAAGCCGACTTCATCCGGCTGAAACAGGTGCTGATCAACCTGATCAGCAACGCGGTGAAATACAACCGCTCGGGCGGCAGCGTGCGCCTGACCTTCAGCCACGGGGACACCGGGCCGGTGCGCGTTTCGGTCAGCGACACCGGCATCGGCATCTCGGAAAAGCGCAAGGCCGAAGTGTTTCTTCCGTTCTCAAGGCTGGGTGCCGAAGCGTCGTCGGTGGAAGGCACCGGCATCGGCCTGACCATCTCGAAGATGTTGGTCGAATCAATGGGCGGCCAGATCGGCTTTTTCAGCCAGGAGAACCTGGGCACCACCTTTTGGCTGGAAATCCCGCGCTCGGCCCAACAGGGCCAGGTCGCCGCCATCCGTGAGAGCCAAGGCGAGGAATCCACCTCCTGCCTGTGTCAGATGACGTTGCTGTACATCGAGGACAACCCGTCCAACGTCGAACTGATGCAGGAAATCATCGACCAGGATCCCCATTGCCGTTGCCATCTGCTGGTCGCCGGCAACGCCGAGGAAGGTCTGGCCATGGCCCGCGAACACCGGCCCGGATTGGTCATCATGGACATCAACCTGCCGGGGATGAACGGCATCGAAGCCGTCGCCCACATGAAGGCCGACCCCGATTTACGGTCGATCCCGGTCATCGCCCTGTCCGCCGACGTCATGCCCGACACCATCCGCAGCGGCATGAAGGCCGGCTTCGTGCGCTATCTGCGCAAGCCCCTGGATATCGGCGAATTCCGCAAGATCCTGAACCAACTGGGACGAGTGGCCAGCTAAACCGCCTCGACCACCTGCACCACGGTGTCGATGGCGGTCAGACGCAGCAATTCCCGCACGCTGCCGGTGGGGTGCCCCAGCACCAGTTCCTTGCCGGTTTTGCGCAATTCGTCCGCCGCCGTCATGATCAACGACACGCCGATGGAATCGATGAACCGCAATTGCCCCATGTCCAGGAGCAAGGTCTGGAAATCGTCGGCCAGGGCGGATTGGATCACCGGCAGGAACAACCCCTGGTCCCGCACCCGGAAGTCGCCGGCCAAGGCGACCCTGGCTTGGCCTTCGGAACAATGCAGCGGGCTGATGCGCAGGCTGTCGTCGCCGTGAGGGAAGAAATCGAAAGCGATGCGCGACAACACCTCGGCAACCGCCCCGTGCGGGCCGCTCAGTTCAAGCCGGGCGCCGGCCTGCTCGGCGGCGTCGCGGGCCAGGGCGATCAAGCCAATGCCATAGGAATCCAAGTAGTCCAGGGCCGACAGGTCGAAGCGGACCCAAGGCAGTCTGGTGGCGGCGATTTCGCCGACGACGGCCTCGAAGGCGACGGAATCGCGGAAGGTCAGCCGACCTTCGAAACCATACACCAGACACGAGGAATCGGAGCGCCGTGTGATGGTCATTGCGAGCTCCTTACCAGACTTCTCAACAGCACATATACCATAGTATCAAAAACACGGCCGGGAAATGGTTTTCAGCCCCCCTAGCCTTCATCCCCGCCATGCGCTAAACCATAGGCTTCATCCGCCAACTGACCGGGGTTCCCATGCCTTCCTTCGACATCGTCTCTAAGACCGACATGGCCGAAGTTGACAACGCCATCGCCGGAATCGAGCGCGAGATCGCCACCCGTTTCGATTTCAAGGGCGCCAAATGCAGCCTGGAACGCAAGGATCAGGTCATCACCATCATCGCCGACGACAACACCAAGCTGTCGCAGATGCACGACTTCCTGAAGGTCTACTTCACCCGCCGCAAGGTCGATCCCAAGGCGCTGGATTTCAGCAAGGCGCCGGAAAAGGCCAGCGGCAACACGCTGCGCCATGACGTCACCGTCAAGCAGGGCATCGGCCAGGACGTGGCCAAGAAGCTGGTGAAGATGATCAAGGACAGCAAGATCAAGGTCCAGGCCGCGATCCAGGGCGACGAGTTGCGGGTCACCGGCAAGAAGCGCGATGACCTGCAAGAAGCCATCGCGCTGCTTAAGGGCTTCGACGCCGAACAGCCGCTGCAATACGTCAACTTCCGCGACTGACCCCTAATTCAGGTTCTTGCCGACATCGGCGGGATCGGCGGGCTTGTCCTGGTCCTCGGGCGGGCAAGACAGCGCGTCGGGGCGATTCCATGGCTGGTCCACATAGACCTGCCAGTCCCGCGCATTGGGATCATAGGTCTCGTAGCCCGAGCTGTCCTGGCAGGTGGCGGCCGACACTGACTGGCCCGGCCCCATGGCGACCACCGCCCCTTTTTTCAGGGTGCACACCGCCACCCAGGTCAGTTGGTTCCAGGTGCCGCATATTTCATAGGCACGGCGATAGCCTTCACGGGTGCCGGTGGGCTTGTCGAAGGCCCACCAGCCGCCGAGGCGGTTGGAGCGCCCGGTGGGCTGCGGCCCGTTCCACAACCGATAGACCGGCAGATCCTGGTTCAGCCGCACCACCAAGGCCCGCGACACCCCGCCCTGGCCGGCGGGCTTGACCGCCTGGCCGACATTGGCCTGGCCATAGGCCGGATCGTTGGGCGCCAAAATCTCGACCTTGCCGTCCATGCGCGACGGCAGACCGTCCACCGCCATGGGCGCACAAGCGGCCACGGCCAAGGCCATCACAGGCATCAATCGTTTCATACAGCCACCGCCACATAAAATTATAAAGAAATACAGCTTTTGCGAGTTGCCGCAGCAGGTCAAGCAGGTATTTTGCTCATTTATTGAACTTATGAGCTTTTACCGCCTATTTTATAGGCAATCCCTGCGCCGCCAACCCGGCAAGCTTGGCGAAAATGCTGCGCCGCAGCTTTGGCATGGGCTTTGCTTTATTATTCCCGCAGGCCAGGCGCTCAACGGCGAGCGACTGGCGAAGACATAAAACTTCCCACGGGCGACGGCGCTCGGCGGGAAATCGGAACAACGGCGTTCCACGGATTGCGTCTCTGGTTTCAGAGGTCACGCAGCCCCGTGGGACGCCGTTTTGTTTTTGGCCACTGACGTTGACACAGACGAGGGTAAGCACGATGACCGACCAACTGAACCGCCGCTCCCTGTTGAAAGCCACCGGCACCGCCGCAATCCTGGCCGCCGCCCGCTCTGCCTTGCCCGGCGGCGCCTGGGCCGCCACCGGCGACGCCCCCGAAGTCAAGGGAGCCACCTTCGGCTTCATCGCGCTCACCGACGCCTCGCCGCTGATCGTCGCCAAGGAAAAGGGCTTCTTCGCCAAGTACGGCCTGACCGACGTGCAGGTGGTCAAGCAGGCCAGCTGGGGCACCACCCGCGACAATCTGGAACTGGGTTCGGCCGGCGGCGGCATCGACGGCGCCCACATCCTGAC
>JAIWOG010000311.1 GCA_020217035.1 Magnetospirillum sp.
TCAGGGGCTTAGAATGGTGCCCAGGGGCGGAATCGAACCACCGACACTGCGATTTTCAGTCGCATGCTCTACCAACTGAGCTACCTGGGCACTGTCGCGAACGGGGTTGGCGCACCGCTCGGCTCGTGAAGAGGAGGCGCTTATAACGGGTTTCGATGGGCCTGTCAAAGGGGGTATTGCGATTTTTTTAAAGGCCGGGGAAGAACCCGGCCAGGCCGAAGCCGAGCGCTCCGGCCAGGGTGGCCCAGGCGGGGTTGTGGGTCAGGCGGTGGACCACCAGAACCGCCGCCGTGCCGGCCAGAACCAAGGGGGCGGAATGCCGCCAGCCCTCGGCCGGCAGCAGGTCGGCCAGGGACAGCGCCAGCAGGGCGGCGATGGCCGACGGTCCCAGGGCCAGCAGGAAACGGTGCAGGCGCGGCGGCAATTGGCGCCCCTTCAGGCGTTCGGACAACAGCACCGGCAGGTAGCGGGTCAAATAGGTGGCCAAGCCGCCCAACAGCACCACCGGCAACAGCAGGTCATACCCCATGGTCGCCCCCTTGCGGCTGCAGCGCCGCCACCGTGGCGCCCGCCACCATGGCCACCAGCAAAGCCAGGTGGGCGGGCAGGTATTGTGCCGCCAGCAGCGCCAATCCCGCAGCCGCCAGGGGGGGCAAGACAGCGTCACGGCGGAGCAAGGGCAGCAACAGGGCCAGGAACAGCGCCGGCAGCACGAAGGACAAGGCCGCCTGCACCTGCGCCCATCTGGCGCCGCCGAAACCGGCCAGCACGGCGCCGCAGATCGTTCCGGCCAACCAGGCGCCATAGGCGCCGGCCTGCACCCCCAGCAGCCAGATTTCGCCCTTGTCCGGCCCCAGCCGGGCGGAAGCCAGGGCGAAGACCTCGTCGGTCAGGCCGAAGGCGATCAGCGGCCTGGGCAGCCTGGGGCCGTTTTGCGGCAAACGCGGCAACAGGGCCGGACCATAGAACAGATGACGCAGGTTCATGGCCGCCACCGCGCCGACCACCGAAAGCGGCGAGGCGGCGGTGGCCAGCAGCGACACCAGGGCGAACTGGCTGGCCCCGGCATAGACCACCGCCGACACCAACAGTGCCTGGAGGGCATCCAGGCCGTTGGCGGCGGCCAGCAGGCCGAAGGAAACCGCGATGGGAAAATAGCCCAGCATCAGCGAGGCACTGTCCGCCAGGCCGTGCCGGAAACCCAACAGGGGGTCAGACTTGGCCGTCACCGTCCGGGTCATGGTTTTCGCCTTCCTGGGTTTCCACCCGGTAGACGCCGCCCAACCAGCGGTGCAAGTCCACGTCGGCGCAGCGGCTGGAACAAAACGGCAGGAACTTGGGCTGCGGCGGCTTGCCGCACACCGGGCACGGCTTGTTGGAATTGGCGGGCTTGGTGTCGGGGCTCATTCCACCTCCTCGACCGCCACGTTGTCGCGGTCGCGGTCGGGCTCGGCCTTGATCACCGGCGCCCGGCCCAAACGCTGGGCCAATTCGTCCAGGGCCTGCGGACGGGCATGAAGGGCGGCGGCCACTTCGGGGGCGACCAGCAACGCCAGGGCGCGGCCGGGACGGTGGACCGCCTCGGAACGCAACAGGCGCAAGGCCCACAACGCCACGGTGTCGGCATTGGCGACAGCCGCCTGCTCGACCATCAGCTCGGCCAAGGACGGGCCGCGCCGTTCGCGGGTCATTTCCACCAGCCCCAAGGGGGTGGCGCCGATGACGTGGGTGGCCACCGGATCGGTGGAGACGGCTTGCTTCAACGACGCCATCAACTTCATCAGGGCGCCCTTGCCGCCGGCGGTGACGAAGTCCACCACAATCTGTCCGGCGACGTTGCGCAGACGCAAATGCCGGGCGATGACGGTGACCGCCTGCTGGTTGGCCTCGATGGGCTGGGCCGGGCCGGAATCCACGTCGATGGCGGTCAGGGCGGCGGTGGATTCAATGGTGACGCGGCCGCCGCAGGGCAGTTCCACCACCGGGTCCAGGCAGGCGGCGAAGGCATCTTCGGTGTCGTACAGGTCGAACACCGAACCGTCGCGAAAGCGTTCGGCCAGATGCGGGTGACGGGCCTGCACCTGGGCGAAGGCCAGGTCGTCGTCCACCAGCACCTTGGAGACGCCGGGATGGTCGGCCAGCATGCGGTCCAACGGGTCGGGGCGCCACAGCACCATGGGCGCCTTGGCCTGGCTTTGGTCGCGTTGGATGGAATGCCAGTCCTGACGCAGGGCGGCAAGGTCGGCGGCCAAGGCGTCTTCGTCGGCGTTGACGGCATGCAGGCGGGCGACCACGCCCTCGCCCGCTTCCATCAGGGCTTCCAGACGTTCCGTCAACAATTCCCGGCGGTCGTCGGACAGCTTGCGCGGCACCGCTAAGCCGGGATGGGACGGCGTATAGGCCATGAAGCGGCCGGACAGGGTGATCTGGGTGGTCAGCGTCGCCCCCTTCAACCCCTGGGCGTCGGACTTGACCTGCACCAGCACGGTCTGGCCCTGGGTCAGCTTCACCCCTTGCAGGAAACCGGGGCGGTCCTGGCCGATATCGACGAAGACGGCGCCCATCTTGGGGGCCACTTCCACCACCCGGCCCAGCACCACGGCGCCCACCAGCAATTCGGGACGGATGACCGCCAAATCCACCAGACGGCCATCGCGCACCAGGGCCAGGCGGGTCTCGCCCGGGCCCCAGGCATAAAGAATTTCACTCGCCATTGAGCCCCACGCCCTTCAGCAATTGGGCGGTCTCGAACAATGCCAGGCCGACCACGTTGGAATATGACCCCGACAGCGCCCGCACATAGGCCGCCGCCAAGCCCTGGATGGCATAGCCGCCGGCCTTGCCGTGCCATTCGCCCGACGCCAGATAGGCGGCCTCCTCGCCATGATCCAGGCATTTGAAGGTGACCTGGGTGGTGACCAGGCGGGAATGCAGCTTGCCGTCGGGGGAAATCAGCGCGATGCCGCCATGAACGCGGTGGCGACGGCCGGACAACAACCGCAAGCATTGACGAGCGGTTTTTTCGTCCTCGGCCTTGGGCAGGATGCGACGCCCGCACCCCACCACCGTGTCGGCGGCCAAGACGAAGCTTTGGGGATGTCGGGCGGCGATGGCGCGGGCCTTGGCCTCGGCCAGACGGGCGGCGTGGCCCGCCGGCAATTCGCCCTTCAGTGGCGTCTCGTCCATGTCGGCGGGATCGACCACGCCGGGAACGATGCCGATCTGACGCAGCAGATCCAACCGCCGCGGCGACGCCGATGCCAGAACCAGATTGGGAATCTCGATCGCGTCGGCCACGCTGGCGCGGTCTTACTTGAAGCGGAAGGTGATGCGACCCTTGGTCAGGTCGTAGGGGGTCATTTCCACGTTGACACGGTCGCCGGCCAAAACGCGGATGCGGTTCTTACGCATCTTGCCAGAAGTATGGGCAAGAATTTCGTGTTCGTTATCCAGCTTCACCCGAAACATTGCATTAGGCAGCAACTCGGTCACGGTACCGGAAAATTCGATGACATCCTCTTTCGCCATTGGTCCTTCCAGGCGGTTGGTCTCGGGCAGGTGGAATAAGTGAGCGTTTGCCCGGTCAAGGTCAAGCGCTTTTCATCAAAACCGCTTATTCCCGTGCCATTCCCATGGCGGGGAAGCGTTGGCGGATGCGTCGCTCCAGCTCGTCGCGCACTTGGCGGTAGGCGTCCAGACGCGCTTCCCGGCTGCCTTCCACCAAGGTGGGATCGAAGGTGGGCCAGAATTCCACCTCGCAGGCGATGGTCCGGGTCAGGTCGACGGCCTTGTGCTGGGCTTCGGGCGACAGGCTGACGATGACGTCGAAAGAATCGTCTTCCAGTTCGTCGAAGGTCCTGGGCTTGTGGCGCGAGATGTCGATGCCGATTTCGTCCATCACGGCGACGGCGAAGGGATCAAGCTCGTCGGCCTTCACCCCCACCGAGGCGACGAACGAGCGGGTGCCGTGAATGCGGCGGTAGATGCCTTCCGCCATGGGCGAACGGATGGCGTTGAAGGTACAGCAGAACAGGACGGCGGACGGTACTTCCCCCCCCACGTGCACCTAGCCCCGGATATGCAGGACACAGACCAGGGTGAACAACCGCCGCGCCGTGTCGAAGTCGATGTCGACCTTTCCGGCCAGCCGTTCACGCAACAGTTCCGAGCCTTCGTTGTGCAAGCCGCGCCGTCCCATGTCGATGGCCTCGATCTGGGTCGGCGTCGATTTCTTGATGGCGGCGTAATAGCTTTCGCACAGGATGAAATAATCTTTGACGATGGTCTGAAACGGCTTCAGCGCCAGCGGCACCTGGACCAACTCGTCCCCTTCCTGACTGCGCACGTCGAAGATCAACCGGTTGTCTTCCAGGCGCAGGTGCAGGTTGTAGGGGCCGACGAAATCGCCTTGCAGGGCGAAGTAGTTTTCTTCCAGCAGGTCGTAGATGGCGATGTTGCGTTCGTGCTCGACCTCGGGCTTGCGCCGCACCATGGTCTTTTCGTCAAGCTGAACGTGGCCGATGCGTTGCCGATGCGGCATCAGTTCACCGCCATGTTCAGGCGCAACGCCACCGACAAGCCATGCGCCCCCAGCCCCTCGGCCCCGGCCAGAGCCACCGCCGCCGGGCCTATGGCCCGCAAAGATTCGGCGTCGCAGCCCAGCAACGTGGTGCGCTTCATGAAGTCGTGCACCCCTAAGCCCGACGAGAAGCGGGCCGAGCGGGCGGTGGGCAACACATGGTTGGGGCCGCCGATATAGTCGCCCACCGCTTCCGGGGTATAGCGGCCCAGGAAGATGGCGCCGGCGTTGCGGACCTTGGCGGCCAGGGCATCCGGGTCGGCCACCGCCAGTTCCAGATGTTCGGGCGCCACCCGGTCCACCAGTTCCACCGAATCGTCCAGGTTGGGCACCACGATGATGGCGCCGTGGGCTTCCCAGCTTTGGCGGGCGATGGGGCCGCGCGGCAGGGTGTTCAGGTGGCTTTCCACCGCCTGGGCCACCGCTTGCGCGAAACCCGCGTCATCGGTGATCAGGATGGACTGGGCGGCGGTGTCGTGCTCGGCCTGGCTCAGCAAATCGGCGGCGATCCAGGCCGGGTCGTTGGCGCCGTCGGCGACCACCAGGATTTCCGAGGGACCGGCGATCATGTCGATGCCGACGATGCCGAAGACCTGACGCTTGGCGGCGGCGACGAAGGCGTTGCCGGGGCCGACGATCTTGTCCACCGGCTTGATGGTTTCGGTGCCGTGGGCCAAGGCGGCCACCGCCTGGGCGCCACCGACGCGGTAGATTTCGTCCACCCCGGCCAGACGGGCGGCGGCCAGCACCAGCGGGTTGATCTTGTCGTCGGGGGTGGGCACCACCATGACCAAGCGCTCGACCCCGGCCACCTTGGCCGGGATGGCGTTCATCAGCACGCTGGACGGATAGGCGGCGGTGCCGCCCGGCACGTAAAGCCCCGCGGCCTGGACGGCGGTCCAGCGCTGGCCCAGACGGACGCCGGCGGCATCGGTGTAGGAATAGCCCTGGGGCAGTTGGCGGGCATGGAAGTCGCGGATACGTTCGGCCGCCAGTTCCAACGCCTTTTGCAGGTCCGGCGACACCTGGGCGCAGGCTTCGTCCACCTCGGCTTTGGTGATGGGCAGATGGGCAGCGGTCAGGTGCGGCAGACGGTCGAACTTGGCGGTGTATTCCACCAATGCCTGGTCGCCACGGTTGCGCACGTCGGCGATGATCTGGGCGACCACGGCGTTCACGTCCTCGTCCACCTCGCGCTTCATGTGCAGAAGCGATTCGAAGGCATCGGCGAAATCGGCGGCGCGGGCGTCAAGCAGCAGCATTCTGGGCCTCGCAGGCGGAACGGAAGGCGTCGATCCAGCCGGTCATCTCGACCGGACGGGTCTTGAGCGCCGCCCGGTTGACGATAAGGCGCGAGGTCACTTGGGCGATCACCTCGACCTCTTTCAAACCGTTGGCCTTCAGCGTCGAGCCGGTGGAGACCAGGTCGACGATGCGGGTGCACAGCCCCAGGCTGGGAGCCAGTTCCATGGCGCCGTTCAGCTTGACGCATTCGGCCTGGACGCCGCGTTCGGCGAAGAAGCGCCGGGTCACTTCAGGGTATTTGGTGGCGATGCGCACGTGGCTCCAGCGGCGGGGATCGTCGTGTTCGGCCAAGTCCACCGGCTCGGCCACCGACAGACGGCAGCCGCCGATGCCCAGATCCAGCGGGGCGTAGATTTCCGGATAGTCGAATTCCATCAACACGTCGTTGCCGGCGACCCCAAGATGGGCGGCGCCGAAAGCGACGAAGGTGGCGACGTCGAAGGACCGCACGCGGATGATGTCGATATGGGGATGGTTGGTGGCAAAGCGCAAAGCGCGGGTCTTGGGATTGTCGAATTCCGCCTCGGGCTCGATCCCGGCGGCCCGCACCAACGGCATCGCCTCGTCCAGGATGCGGCCCTTGGGCAGCGCGATCACCAACTTTTCGTCCATCACCACGTCACAAACTCCGAAACCACAACAGGTGTTTTACATGCTTCCGATTGGTCACACCAGTCCTGCCAGCTTGCTGTAAAGCCAGCGTCCGATCTTTTCCGCCCCTTGGGGCGTGTTATGCAGATAATCGTAGAAATCGCCGTCGGCAAAGGTCAATTCCTTCGCCAAATCCAGACAAAGCAGCCCGTTTTCCCGACAAACCTGGCGGGTGGCGGCGTTGTAGGGCGCCAGGGCGTTGTATTGGTCGATGCCGTTGGGGCCGTTGTCGGTGACCATGCCCAGCAGCTTGCCGCCGCTGATCTTGTAATCGCCGCGCGGTTGGGTGACGAAAACCGGTACCGCGCCCATGGCGTGGATTTCGTCGGCCATCAGCTTCAAGCGCTGCTTGTAATGCTCGATGTTGGAATCGCTGGCCGGCAACACTTGTGCGCCGGTTTCGGTCCATTTGATGGCGCCGCGATCCAGCGCCCGATGTGTCAGCTTGGCCCGCTTGGCCACGATCATGCCGGAAACCAAGCGTGAAAGGCGGAAGATGGCGCTTTTCTGTTTCACGATTCGGTGGAAAGCGTGGTTGCGCAAGCTTTCGGTCCAGTAGTCAACGCCCCGCGTGTCGTTGACCCCCACATAGGCCAGGACGAAGCGCGGCTTCAGCCCCGGAACATGGGGAAACCAGTCGCGCAGGGCCTGCAGATGGCCGACCGTGCTTTGGCCGTCCACGCCGGCATTGGCCACCACCACGTCCGAGCGGCCGTTGTCGTGGAACTGACGTTCCAGAACCTGTTGCCAAGTACTTTCCTCGGGCAGGTAAAGCTGGTTGGTGGTGCTGCCGCCGATGGTCAGGATGGTGATGCGCGACGGATCGGCATGATCGCCGCGCAAACCCCATTTGTCGCGCCGATAGACGAATTCGCCGTCAGCGTCTTGATACAGCGCCTTGGCCGAAACCAGCACCTTGGAGTCGCGGGGCAGCCATAACTGATCCAGGGGATCGTCGCTGAACCAAGTCCCGAACAACAATTCAGCGGCCGCCACCAGGACCAGCAGCAAGGCCAAATTGATGGCGACAACCTTGAAGACGCGCTTGAACATGCGGTCTTATAGCCTTGAACCCGCCTTCGACGCAACGCGCGGAAGGCGGGGAGGCGGAGGCCGGAACTACTCGGCCGGCGGCTTGGCCGGGCGCTGGGGGCGTTCGGGGCGGCCGGTCTTGGCGTCGAAGGCGATGGTGCGCAGCACCTTGCCGTCCTTGTCCACCACCTGGGCGCTGATCTTGCCGTCCTCGACGGTCTTGACCTCGCCGACCTTGGCGTCGTCACCGCGCCAGGCGATCATGCCTTCGACGATGTCCTTGACCTGGGTTTCGGTCAGCGGCTTTTCACGGTCGCCGCAGCGGCCGCCGGGACCGCCATCCATCATTTCCCAAGGTCCGCCATGGGGGCCGCGGGCCTGGGCTTGGGCAACGGCACCAAAGGCGGCCAGGGCGGCGATGGCGGCGACGACAACGCGGGATTTAACGTTCATAGGTAAGTCTCCATCACGGGGTTGACCCTCTCGATGGCGACAAGATCACCATGACGCTGTAACGCGGCGATGTCGTGGTGCCGCCTTTTTGGCAACAAAGGGTATCGTCTTGTTACCGTCTGTTGCCAAAGACGAACGGACGAAAACCCACGCAGCCGCTATAATCGGCGCCATGAATACTTCGCCGCATATCCTGGTGGTCGACGACGATCACGAAATCCGCGACCTCTTGGCCCGTTTCCTGGCCAAGCACGGGCTGCGGGTCACCGCCGCCCGCGACGGGTCCGAGATGATGAAGGTGCTGGAAGGCCCCGGCATCGACCTGGTGGTGCTGGACCTGATGATGCCCGGCGAGGACGGCCTCAGCCTGACCCGGCGCCTGCGGGCCCAGGGAAGCGCGGTTCCCATCGTCATGCTGACCGCCATGGGCGAGGACACCGACCGCATCGTCGGCTTGGAAGTGGGCGCCGACGACTACCTGCCCAAGCCCTTCAACCCGCGTGAATTGCTGGCCCGCATCAAGGCTGTGCTGCGTCGTTTCCAGGGCGAGGCCAATGGAGCCCCGGCGGTGACGGCGACCAGACCGCCCCACCGGCTGGGTTTTGACGGTTGGATCCTGGACATCGCCACCCGCGACCTGACCACCCCCGATGGCGTGGTGACCACCCTGTCGGCGGGCGAGTTCGACCTGCTGCGCGCCTTCGTCGAGCACCCGCGCCGAGTGCTGTCGCGCGACCAGTTGCTGGATCTGGCCCGGGGCCGCCAAGCCATCCCCTTCGACCGTTCCATCGACATCCAGGTCAGCCGCCTGCGCCGCAAGCTCGACGACGACCCCAAGGAACCGCAATTGATCAAGACCGTGCGCGGCGGCGGCTATCTGTTCACCCCGGAGGTGGTCAAGCTGTGAGATTGGCCCCCGCCTCGTTGATGGGACGCACCGCCCTGGTGCTGGTGCTGGCGGTGGCGGTGGCGCTGGGCATCGCCTTGGCCTTGTTCGTCGGCAATCGCGGCGAGGCGCTGTCGGCCTTGCGCGGCCGCTATGCCGCCGAACGCATCGCCACCTTGGTCAACCTGCTGGAAGACACCGATCCGGAAGGCCGCCGCCACGTGGTGCGCCGGCTGGACACCCCGGGCTTGCGGGCCGGGTGGGGAATCCGCCCCCTGGTGCCGGTTCCCGACCCGGAACCCGGCCTGCCCGGCGTCATCGCCCGCAAATTGGCCAAGGAACTGAATGGCCGCGAGGTCCGGGTGATCCTGGCGCCGCTGCCGCCGCCCCTGCCCGCCGGTCCTCCACCCGGCGCACCGGGAGGCATGGCAGAGCGCCACGGCCACGGCTTCGGCAGCGGCGGCTTCGGCCTTGGCCCCTTTGTCGGCGGCCCGGCGTTGCAGGTGTCGGTCCGGCTGGCCGACGATTCCTGGCTGAACGTCTACGCCCCCTTCGAACACACCGATTCCTTGTGGCAGCCGCGCTTCGTCGGACCGCTGTTGGCGGCCCTGGTGGTCATCATCGTCGCGGCGCTTTGGGCGGTACGCCGAGCCACCCGTCCCCTGGCGGCACTGGCGGCGGCGGCGGAACGGTTGGGCATGGACGTCAACACCCCGCCCTTGGCCGAACGCGGCCCCCGTGAAGTCCGCGCCGCGGCTCAGGCATTCAACGTCATGCAGGACCGCATCCGTCGCTTCGTCGACGACCGCACCCAGATGCTGGCGGCCATCAGCCACGACCTGCGCACCCCCATCACCCGCATGAAGCTGCGGGCCGAATTCGTCGACGACGACGAGCAACGGGCCAAGATGCTTGCCGATTTGGACCAAATGGAACACATGATCGCCGCCACCCTGGCCTTCGCCCGCGACGACGCCGCGCGTGAGGACCGGCGCCCGGTGGACGTGGCCAAGCTGGTCCAGGACATGGCCGAGGATTTGGGCGGCAGTTATGACGGCCCCGACACCCTGGTGGCCGGCGTGCGTCCCGTGGCGCTGAAACGGGCGGTCGCCAACGTCATCGAGAACGCCCTGAAATATGGTGGCGCCGCCCGTGTCGGCCTGCGCCGCACCGACGGCCATGTCCACGTGGTGGTGGACGACGACGGCCCCGGCATCGCCCCCGAGGACCGCGAACGGGTCTTCGCCCCCTTCGTGCGCCTGGAAACCAGCCGCAACCGTGACACAGGCGGCACCGGACTGGGCTTGGCGGTGGCCCGCGCCGCCATCCGCGCCCATGGCGGCGACATCACCCTGGACAACCGGCCCGAGGGTGGGTTGCGGGTGACTTTGGCCTTTCCGGTAGGCTGACCCCATGCCAACCTGGGGCTTCCAACGGAAGGAACCGACCATGCCGCGCTTGCTTGTCCCGTGCCTGATTTGCCTGATGGCCCTCAGCGGCCCCGCCTTGGCGGCGGGGGGCGGCGGCGGCGACGCCAAAACCTCGGCCACCATCGATTCCAGCGTCGGCATCCGCGGCATGGTTCTGAAACCGGCCGAGGTGATCAACCAACCGGTGACCGGCGTGCGCCTGAACATCACCCAATTCAGTTATCCCGGCGTCCCCGAGCGGGCCGCCTGCCGCACGGTGATCCGGGTGGAAAACGATTCGCCGCACAAGGTGGGCTTCTACACCCTGGTGCGCACCTTCGACACGGCCAAAGCCGCCTTGGGAACCTGGATGACGCCGTCGGGCGAACTGGCCCCCGGCCAGTCGGGAGAACGGCTTTATTCCTGCAAGCTTGCCCGCTACATGGTGCTGGATCGCGGCAGCGCCGAGGGTTGGCCCAATTCCTGCCTGGTGGACGGGGAAGAGCGCAGCCCCTGCCCCATCCAACTGATCCTGGACGTCAACATCGACTTCCTGCCCGCCGATCCCAAAGGCGAAACCGACAAGGCCGCCGCACCCAAGCATTAAGGCATAGGCCGAGGGTTTTCATACCAACCGGCGGCACTTAGTCCCTAAAGAGGTAGGATCTCCCTCCCTCCGCAGGCTATACCTCCGCGCCCGTGCGTTTCGCCTGTCGGCTGTGGTGTTCTAACAGCGCCTCAACGTACCCTTTCGGAGATTCCTCCATGAACACCCATTCCGACATGATCCAACTGGCCAGCTTGCTGGAGACCGAATGGAAGGGGGGGGCCATCGACCGCCAGCACGTGCGCGACTTGGCGGAGCGGCTGATTCCCCATCACCCGGAACTGCGCAACACGCTCTCCAGCGTCAAGAACCGCATGACCCGGGGCTGACACAACCTTCAGCATGGCCCGCCACTTGCTTCCCTTGCCCAGCCGGGTCACAGTGAGCCGGCAGCAGTGAAGGAAGGAAGCGATGGCGGGACCGGTGGTGAACTTCGCGGCCGAAAACATGGTTCGGCGCACGCCGGACCACATCGTCGACATGGACCCGGCCGACCTTGACTACATCCGTGCCAGCTTGGCTGCCATCGACCAAGCTTTCGGAATCGCCGCCTCTCCCGACATTCCGCTGCACTTGGTCCCGGCCCGCGCCCTGATGCGCCGGCTGGTCGACCTGCGCACCGGCCTGAAGCCCGAGACCCAGGAACAAGGCGTCATCCTGGGGCGTCTTGCCGGCGCCATCCTGCGCCTGGACACCGCCGTGGCCTTCGACAAGGCGCGGCGCAAATAGCATCCCCGAAAAGGAAGGGCGCGGCTTTCGCCGCGCCCCCCTTGCCACAACATCCACGAATGGACTTAGTGGATGGATTCGCCATGCAGCG
>JAIWOG010000331.1 GCA_020217035.1 Magnetospirillum sp.
ATCGTCGCCATCAACAAGGACGAAGAGGCCCCCATCTTCCAAGTCGCCGATTACGGCCTGGTCGCCGATTTGTTCAAGGCGGTCCCGGAACTGGCCGAAAAGCTTTAAGGCTTGAAAGGGGCGGAAAGGTTTCCGCCCCTTTTTATTTGTTCCAGCGGATGTCCAGACTCTGCAGGTCGCGGGAATTGGGGCCGATTCCGATGACGAAGCGGCCCGGTTCCCACACGCGGTTCAACTTGCCGTCGTGGAATTCCAGGTCGCTTGTGGTCAGGGTGAAGCGGGCCTCTTGGGTCTCGCCCGGTTGCAGCGACAATTTGACGAAGCCGCGCAATTGCTTGGACGGGCGCACCCGGCTGGCCACCGGGTCGGTCAGGTACAGTTGGACGATTTCCTGGCCGGCATAGGGACCGGCATTGGTCACCGCCACGCTGAGGTTCAGCACGTCGTCACCGTGCAATTCCACCTTGTCGGCTTGGGGCACGCCATAGCTGAAATGGCTGTAAGACAGGCCGAAGCCGAAGGGGAACAGGGGCTCGGACGCGCCGTCCAGATAGCAGCGGGTGGTGTACTTGCCCGGGTCTTCCAAGGCGTTGCCGGGACGTCCAGTGGTGGCGCGGTCATAGGGGATGGGCACCTGACCCACATGGTGCGGCCACGAGGTGGTCAGCTTGCCCGACGGCACCTTGTCGCCGAACAGCAGGTCGGCGATGGCGGGGCCGGCCTGATGGCCACCGAACCAGGTGGCCAGGATAGCCGGCACGTGGTCGTTTTCCCAAGGAAGCGTCAGCGGTCGGCCATGCATCAGCACCAGCACCACCTTCTTGCCGGTGGCCACCAAAGCCTTCAGCAGGTCGCGCTGGTTGTCGGGGATGCCGATATCCAGCCGTGACGCCGCCTCGCCCGACATTTCGGCGGCTTCGCCCAGTACGGCGACCACCGCGTCGGATTCTTGGGCGATGGCGATCGCTTCCGCCATCATCTCGGCCGGCGGGCGCGGGTCGATCTCCACCTTGGGGCCGGCGAAGTTCAGCAATTCCACCATGCGGCGGTTTTCGGTGATGTTGGCGCCCTTGGCGTGACGCACCTTGACGCCCGATCCCACGGCGGCGCGGATGCCGTCCAGCACGCTGACGGAATGGGCGGGGTCACCCTGGAAAGCCCAGGGACCGGTGATGTTCCTGGTGTCGGCGGCCAACGGGCCGATGACCGCGATGCTGCCCAAGGTTTTGGACAGCGGCAACACGCCGTCGTTCTTCAGCAGCACGCAAGATTCGGCGGCGGCCTCGCGGGCGGCGGCGGCATATTCGGGGGCCAGCACGTCACGCTTGGCCCGATCGGAATCGAAGCGGGCGAAGGGATCGGCGAACAGGCCCAACTTGACTTTGGCTTCCAGCACGGCGCGGCAGGCAGCGTCGATCTGGTCTTGGCTGACCCGGCCCTCGGCCAGGGCCTTTTCCAGCCGGGTAAGGAAGCCCCAGCCCATCATGTCCATCTGCACCCCGGCCCTGAGCGCACGTTCCGACAGGGTCTGCAACGGGTCGGCTTCGTCAATCTGTCCGGCTTCGTCGCCCAGCCCATGGGCGATCAATTCGGGGATACCGTCGAAATCCGACACCTTCAGCACGCCGTCCAGGAAGGCGCCCAAAAGCTCGGCATCGGCGTGGGACGGCATGCCGTTGACCGCCGAGAACGACATCATCGCCGACGCCGCCCCGGCTTCCACCGCCGCCTTGAAGGGCGGCAGGTAGACGTCGTGCAACCGGGTCGGGCTCATGTCGGCGTTGTTGTAGTCGCGGCCGGCTTCCGGGGCGCCATAGCCGACGAAATGCTTGACGCAGGCCATGACGCTGTCGGGTGCCGACAAATCGTCGCCTTGCAGGCCGTGGACCATGGCCCGCGCGACGGCCGAGCCCAGGTAAGGGTCTTCGCCGGCGCCTTCGGCGATGCGGCCCCAGCGGGGGTCGCGGCCGATGTCGACCATGGGCGAGAACACCCAATTGAGGCCGCTGGCGCTGGCCTCGCGGGCGGCGGCCCGCGCGGTGGCGCGGATGCGCTCCATGTCCCAGGTGCACGACAGGGCCAAGGGAATGGGGAAGACGCTTTGATGGCCGTGGATGACGTCGAAGGCCAACAGCAGCGGAATGCCCAGGCGCGACTGAAGCGCGGCTTCCTGGGCCGGGCGCAGGCCGTCGGGGCCGTTGACGCCAAAGGATATCTTGTCCAGGCCGCCCAGGATGCCGCCCACCTTGCCGGCGCGGATGTCGGCCAGGATGTTGTCGCCGACTGGAACGTTCGAGGTGACCAGGTTGATCTGCCCCAGCTTCTCGGCCAGGGTCATCCTGGCCAGCAAGCCATCCAGGAACTCGTCCATTGCGGTCTTGGACGTGGAATCGGTACCCATGGCTTTTCCCCTGCGGCAGGATCGATGCTGATCCATACTTGCGCAGTCCGGGAATTAGTCAAGGGAGCGCCTATTCGGTGACGCCCGGCCCCAAACCCAGCTTGCCTTGCTGGCCGATCAGCGCCTTGACCCTGGCGTCATGCAGATACCATTCGCCGGAATCGCCGGGCCGTTGGTTGTCCTTGCCCCAGGCTTGCGTAAAGCCGTTGGCGTCGCGCCATTGGCCGGCTTTTGGCTTCAGGCGTTGCAGGGCGAACAACGTCACCCCCTGGTTGGTGGTGAACAGGCCGTCGGCGGTGATTGTCTGGCCGCAATAAGGCGCCAGGTCGGTGCTGGCCCCGGCGAAGGGGTCGGCGTTCTTGCTGACCAGGATCAGCTTGCCGTCATTGGTCAGCAACCCCAACTGTCGCTTTCCGGCCCCGCACTTCGTCGGGCAGTCGCCGGTCAACTGGCACACCATGTCCACCACCTTGGCATCGAAGCTGGCGGCTTTTTCCTCTGGCAGTCCCCAGGATTCGGCGGCCAGCGCGGGGGCGGCCAGCAACAGGAATAAGGCTGCAAGACGTTTCATCGCGCTTACTCCCCGAACGGCTGGATGCCGTAATCGCCGTGGGTGCGGTTGACGATGCCATGGTCGTCAAGCACCTGGTCGATCAGCAAATAGCGGTTGCCGTCACGTTCGATCAAATCGGCGGTGACGCTGATCTGGTGGGTCTGGATCGTCAACAGGCGGGGATTGGCGACGTTGCGCTTGTCCTGGTCCACCCGCAGGATGGTGTAAAGGGTGCCGTCGTCGGTGCGCAGCCCCACCGGGATGCCGCCCACCGCGCACCAGATGGCGCATTGGTGATGGGCGGTGCCCAGGGCGACCATGATGCCGGTGGTCTGGCACCACGAATCGATGACCTCGCCGGTCAGGGTGACGCGTTTGGGGCTTGGCACCGAAGCGGCGCCGGCCCAGGCGGCGCCCAGGCAAGCGACGACGAAGGCGCTGGCCCAGGCCAGGTTGCGGGGGATGCGGGACGCCATGACCGGATTCCTTCGAGGACCGGGCCGACGTTCCCGCCGGCCCGTTGTCGCGACTTACTTCTTCACCGCGCAGGGATTGGCCGGCTTGGCGGCGCAGGGATTGGCGGGCTTGGCGGCACACGGATTGGCCGGCTTGGCCGCGCACGGGTTGGCGGGCTTGGCGGCGCAGGGGTTGGCCGCCTTGGGGGCGCAGGGATTGGCGGCTTGGGCCGGAACGCCGGCCAGGGCGACCAAACCGCCGACGCCAGCGGCGGCCATCAGGGTGCGCAGGGAATGAGACATGGGGAAAACCTCCTCGATGTTTGGCTTCAGCCGTCGTCGGCTGTATCGATGAATGCGCCGCGACCGCCGGGAAGGTTACGGCGATTTGGAATTATTTTGGAAGGCCGCCAGTTTCTGCGAAAGGTCGATGTCCCTGCATGAGGTGATTTCCAGATCGCGATCCTCGAAGACGTTCAGTCCAAGATGGCTTGCCTGCCATCGGGCCACCGCTTGGTCGCGTTCGCGCAGCAGGTCGGCGATGTCGTCGCAATAGAGGGTCAGGAAGGCGCTGAGCCAACGGTTCAGCGGCCAGGACGGCCAAGCGGTGTCGAAACGGACGCGGTCCAGCATGGCGACGACATCGTCGGCCCGGTACCAGGTCTCGGCGGTGACCCAGCGGTTGGTGGTGAACAGACGTTCCGGCTGGCCGGCATGGGTCATGGAAATGGCGACGATGTGGCTCAGCCGGTCGTTACCGTCGCCTTCCGGGGCCAAATCGGGCAGGGGGACGGGGCTGATTCCCGCCGGCATGCCCTTGGGGCGCAAGAAGATGTGGAAATGGCCGTAATCGGACCATTCGCGTTCTCCTGGCGGATGGGCGTGGAAGTAATACTGGGAATGGCTTTCCGGATCGTAGGAATCCTCGGGCGGGTAATGCTCGAACTGGATGAAGTCGCCGAAGCCGCGCAGCACCTCGCCCACCAGGTTCAGTCCGCTTTTGTCCAGGATGCGGTTGCATTCGGCGATTTCGGCCGCCGCCCGCATCAGCCTGTCTTGTCCAAGGTCTTGCATCATGTCCTCGTCGCCATTGGTCTGAACGTGGGTACGCCGCATCAGTCCGAAAAGTTACAAGGATAATGTGGATTAACGTTCCTGCAGCGCCTGGTCGGCGTAGCCCAGGAAGGGTGCCGCCAGATATTGCAGAACGCTGCGCGTGCCGGTGACGATGCTGGCCTCGACCTGCACCCCCGGATACAGCAGGTAATCCTGGCCGCCGCCGGTGAAGCGGTCGGCGGCGGTCTCGATCCTGACCTGGTAATAGGCCGCCCCCTTGTCGGTGACCAGGGTGTCGGGGCTGACATGGATCACCTGGCCGTCGATGGCGCCGAAACGGGCGGCCTCGGCCGAGTTCAGGCGGATGCGGACCTTTTGCCCGACGCGCACGTGGCCGACCTCGTAAACCGGCAGGCGACCCTCGACGATCAGCCGGTCGCCGGCGGGGACGATGTCCACCACCACCTCGCCGGGCTTGATGACGCCGCCTTGGGTGACGACGTACAGCGTCTTGACGACGCCTTCCACCGGCGAGCGCAGGACGGTGCGGCTTTGGCTGTCGGAAAACCGCCGCGCCCGCTGCTGCATTTCGTCATGGTCGCGCTGGGCGGTGGCCAGTTGTTCCTTGACCTCTTGCTCGTAGGCATGGCGGATGTGGTCGATGCGCGAGCGGGCTTCCTCGATGGCCAGTTCGGCGCGTCGTGCGGCGGCGCTGTCCTCGTCGATGCGGCTTCTCAGGCTGGATTGTTCGCGCAGCAGCGCCAGATGGGTGTAGCGGTTGGACAATTCGTCGCGGATCAGGTCTTCGCTGATGCGCACCTGTTCATTCACCAGATTCAGGGAATTGCGGCTGTTGCGCAGCCGGGCGGCGATTTCGGCGGCCGCTTGTTCACGCTGGCCCAGGGCCTGTTTCTGGCTGGCCAGCGAGGAATGCAGCTTTTCCCGGCGCGACCGGAACAATTCCTGGCTTTGCCGGGCCTGGGCCGCATGTTCGCGCAGCATGTCGGCGGGCAGGGTCAGGGTGTCGGAATCGGCGGCTTCGGCCTGCAGGCGGGCGATCTCGAAGCGCAGCGCCGTCAGGCGCACCGCCAGTTCGTCCACCTGGGTGTCGGTGCTGACCGAGGACAGCGCCAGCAGCGGCTGCTCGGCCTCGACCTTCTGGCCTTCGCGCACCATGATCTCGGCGACGATGCCGCCTTCCAGATGCTGGACGCTTTTGACCTGGCTGGACGGGATGACCTCGCCGCCGGCCTGGGCGACCACGTCGACCCGGCCCAGGGCCGACCATGTCAGCAAGGCCAGGAACAAAAGTCCGCTGACATAAAGGAACAGGCGGTGGCCGCCCAGGTGGCGCAACGACTCAAGCATGGCTGGCCTCGGCGTCCTGGGGTTTGGCGGCCAGCCGGGGAACCGGCTTGGTGCCCAGATCCAGCAACAGGCTGGCGCCGCGGGCGATGGCCGGGTCGTTGCCGCAGATGATCAGGGTGCGTCCCTCGGCGCAGAGACGGCGCAGGGTGTCGTAAAGCCCTTGGCGGGCCTCGCCGTCCAGGACAGTGCTGGGATCGTCGAACAGACACAGCCGGCCGCCGCCGGCCAAAGCACGGGCCAGGGCCAGACGGTGGCGCAAGCCGGGGGGCAGCCGGCGTCCGCCTTGTTCGATCAGGGTCTGCAGCCCGTTGGGGGTGGTGTCCAGCCAGGGTTTCAAGCCGGCTTCGGCGATGGCCCGGTACAGGCAGGCGTCGTCCAGGTGGTCGCGGCCCAGCCGCAAATTGTCGGCGACGCTGCCGTCCAGGAATTCCGGCTGCTGCGGCACGTAGCACACTTGCTGGCGCCACCATTCGTGGCTGAGTTGACGCAGGTCCAGCCCGTCCACCAGGATGCGGCCACGCAGCGGCTCGGCCAGTCCCAGCAGCAGGCGGGCGAACAGCGTCTTGCCCGAACCGCTGGGGCCGACCACCACCAGCACGCCGCCGGCGGGCAGGGTCAGGCTGACATGCTCGGCCAAGGGCGCCACCGCGCCGGGATGGGCGAAGCTCAGATCCTGCAATTCCAGGCGCCCCTGGAAGCTGGTCAAGGCGTTGCCGTTGACCTGTTCGCGCGGCAATTGCGCCGCTTCGCGCAGCAATTTCAGCGCGGCGGCGGCCCGCGCCATGGGTTCGGCCAGTTGCGCCAGCCGCAGGAACGGCGCCATGGCGCGGCCGGCCAGGATGTTGGCGCCGATCAACTGGGCGGTGGTCAGGCTGCCATCGACGCACAGCACCGCGCCATAGGCGATGATCGCCACCGTCTGCGCCCCGGTCAACAGCGCCGAGGCCGCCGACACCATGCCCTGGATCGAGGCGCTGTCGTCGCCATGGCGGGCCAGGTCCTGACGGGCCTGCTGCCAGCGGCGGGCCAGCCAGCCAGCCGCGTTGAAGACGCGGACGGTGTCGATGGCGTTGCTGTCTTCGGCAAGAACGCGCATTTGCCGTTCGCAGCTCTGCGCCTTGCTGATCCGGGCGCGGTACCAATGTTCCCCCGCCAGGGTCAAGCCGGCGGTCAGCGCCAGGAACACCAGGGCGATGACACCCAGGGACGGGCTGATCAGCAGCAGCGCCAAAAGGGTGATGGCGGCGAAGGGCACATCCAAAAGCGCGGTCAGGTTGGCGGCGCTGTGGGTGCGGTCCAGGGTTTCCACCGCCCGCAGGATCTCGTCACGCCGCCCGCTTGGCATGCGGTCGAATATGGCGGCCTTGACCCGCAGCAAGGCGGCGAAGCCGGCCTCGCCGCGTTGGGTGCCATCCGCTTCCAAGGCTTCGGCGGCCAGACGGCGCCGCGCCAGACGCAAGCCGAATTCGGCGGCCAGGGCGACAACCATGCCCAAGGACAGGGTCACCAGGGTGGCGGTGACCCCATAGGGCACATAGCGCCCCAGCACCAACATGACGAAGATTGTGCCGGCCAGCCCCAGCAGGTTGATCAACAAAGATGCCGCCAGCAACTCGGCCAGCAAACGGGGACGGGTGGCCAGACCACGCAAAAACGACGTCATATCCCCGTCCCTTGATCAGCGGATGGCGTTCTCGTCCAGTTGTCCCATGGTTGACAGCAAAGTGAAAGCGGCGATGGCGACGTCGGCCTCGGCGGCGGCGGCGTCGGAATTGGCGCGGATCAGCGCGGTTTCGCCGGTCAGCACGTCGATCAGCGAGCGGTTGCCCAGCTTGCGTTCCTTGCGGGCCAGTTCCAGGAACTCGTTGGCGATGTTGGACTGGTTCTTCAGGTAATCGGCCCGCGATTGCTGGGTGGCCAAATTGTTCCAGGCGTTGCGCACCTGTTCTTCCACAGTGTCGTGGGCATCGGCCAGCCGATGGTTGGCGGCGGTGACCGCGCTGTCGGAGGCGCGCAGCGAGTTGACGGCGGTGAAGCCCAGGTTGAAGGGATAGCTCAGTTCCACCTTGGCCACCTGTTCGGTCTGGTTGCCCATGGTGCCGCCGTAATTCTGCTTGTTGCGGGCCTCGCCGATCAGGTCCAGGCGGGGATAGAATTGCGACGCCTCGGTGGCCTGCGACGCCTTGACCGCCGAATCGGCGGCCAGTTGCGCCAGCTTCAACTGGATCGAGCCTTGCTTGGCGGTGGCGATGGCGCCGTCCAACTCGGCGGGCAGCATGTCGCGTGGCACCGGCGGCAGGGCCAGGGTGGACAGATCGGCGGGCGAGCGGGTGAACACGGCGCGGAAGCGGTTCTGCGCCAGATTCATGGCGCCCTCGGCGGCGACCCGGTCGGCCTCGGCGCGGGCCAGTTGCGACTTGGCCTGCAACACGTCGGTGGCCAGACCCGAGCCGCGATCGACGCGGGCCTGTTCCAGGCCGGTCTGCTTGCGGATGTTGCTTTCCGATTCGCGGGCGAAGGCCAGTTGCTTGCTGGTGCGCACCAGGTTGATATAGGCGGTCACCGCGTCCAGCACCAGGGCCTGGCGGGCGCCGGTGCGGCTGGTCTCGGCCTGGATCTTGGCCAGTTCCGCCTTGTCGATGTTGGCGTTGGCGGCGCCGAAATCCCACAGCATCTGCTTGATCTGCACTTCATAACGCTTCAGATAGGCGTCGGTGTCGACGCTGCCGCTGGGCTTGTTCTGGCTTTCATGGCCGTAATCGATGGTGGTGGTCAGCGTCGGATACCACGAGCCGCGGGCCACCTCGACCAGGTTGGCGGCGCCGGTGACGTCGGCCTCGGCCGCCTTCATGCGGTTGTGGCCGGGCAGCATCTGGTCCAGCATCTCGCGCAGGCTCTCGGCGTGGGCCGTGGAAGCGACCGGCAGCAAACCGAGACCGACCAGCAAGGCGGCGGCGACGTGAACACGAAAAGCCATGATCTGTTAATCCCCTGAATGCGCTGTAACTAGGCCGCGATAACAATGTCTTGATAGGTCATGGTGCCGGATGTGGTGCTGAACTCTGCCACTTGCACCATATCCGAGCCGGTGCCGTTGGCGCTGAACCACAAGGCCCCAGGACCACCGGCGGTCAGCGCGGCGAAGACGAAATGCTCGCCGCTGAAATTGAAGGCCCCCATGTTGTTGGTGGTGGCGAACTCGCCGCTGGTGATCGCGGTGATGCCGCCCAGCGCCGCGCTGGTGAACAGGAAGGTGTCGCCGGAACCGTTGCTGAAGTCCAAGTTGTCGATGGTATCGCCGAATTCCGAAGAGGCGGTATAGCGGAACACGTCGTTGCCCAAGCCGCCGGATAATTGGTCGGCGCCGCCGCCGCCGGTCAAGGTGTCGTCGCCTTGGGCGCCGGACAGATTGTCGGCGCCGCTGCCCCCTTTGATGTTGTCGTCGCTGCTGGTGCCGATGATGGTGGTGGCGCTGGACCCGACGACGGCGATGACGCCTTGGTCGGAGGACGCGAAATTGTTCAAGGAGACGGCGCTTAGGTCGGCGGTGCCGCCGCCACTGATTTCCAGCGTCTTATCGATGCTGGTCCCGGTGCGGAAGGTTATGCCGGTGATCTTGCCGGCGCCCAACTGGCTGCCCAGAACGGTGACGGTGTTGGATGTGCCGTTGTTGTCGTCATCGACCCGCAATTGTTCGATGCTGCTCAGCGTCATCGCCGACACGTCCAAGGTGTCCAGGTTGGTGGTGATGATGTCGGTGCCGCCGCTGCCGATCAAGGTCTCGATGTCCGTCACCTTGACGGTGCTGCCGCTGCCGGTCAGGGTCACCGAATCGGCGCCGCTGCCGCCGACGATAGTCTCGATTCCGGTCACCGAGACGGAATTGCCGCCATCGGCCATGGTCAGCGAATCGGCCCCGGCGGTTCCCGACAACGACATGCCCGAGGCATTGGCGTTCAAGGTCAGGTCGATGGCGCCGCCGGCGATCATGTAGACCTCCTCGACCCCGTTCAACGTCACCGAATGGGTGCCGTTGGTGACCAGGTACAGCTTGTCGGTGCCGCCGCCCATGTTCAAATTGTCGTCGCCCAAGCTGCCGGTGATGCTCCATTGCTGGTCGCCGGTGGACAGCAAGTCGGACCTTTCGCTCAGCGCGCTGGACGAGAT
>JAIWOG010000146.1 GCA_020217035.1 Magnetospirillum sp.
GGAATCGACGCCCGAACCACTGGCCAGGGTGATGAAGGTGCCGCCATCGCTGCCGATGATGAAGGTGTTGTCATAGCCGGTGGTGGCCGACAGATTCACATGCTCGATGCCGGCGACCCGCCAACCGACGTTGTCAGTTCCCGAACCCAGGGTGAGGGTGTCGGCGTCGGTTTCCGTATCCTCGTCGATGAAGGTGTCGCCCAGCCCCATCTCGCCGCTGACGGTGACCGCGTCGTTGGTGCCGGCCACGCCGATCACGTAATCCGTCTCGCCGTCTGTGCTCTCCAGGGTGTAGGTGGACCCCAGCACGGACAAATCGAACACGTTGACGTCCTGGTCCAGCGCCTCGTCCTCGAGATCGTCGATGAGGTCCTGGATGGCCTCGTCGATCAATTCGGTGATGTCCTCGCCCAATTCGGCGATCAGCTCGTTCAGGTCGAACTCGCCTTCGCCTTGCGGGCCCAGCGGGTCGAAGGTGGAGAACAAGGCGTTCAAGTCGTTGATCAAATCATCGAAGGAATCGCCATCGGGGCCGAAATCGCCAAAGCCGCTGTCGAAGAAAGCGTCCAGCGCGTCGCCCAGGGCGTCTTGCGCGGCTTCCGCCTCGGTCTGCGCCTGTTCGGTGGCGGCGTCCTCGGTGGCGGCGTCCTCGCCTTCCGCCTGTTCGTTGGCGGCGGCCTCGGCCTGCTGTTCGGCCTCGGTCTGGGCGTCGGCCTGGCGCTGCTGCTGCATTTGCTGCAACTGTTCGGGGCTGGGCGGCGGCGGCAGGGTTTGCAAGGTGTCGCCGTATTGCTGCTGCAATTGCTGCGGGCTCAGGATCACCGGCGGGGCAGGGGGCGCGAAGGCGCTGGACACCTGGGTGGTGGCGCCGGGCTGTGACAGCACCTGGGTGCCGGCCTGGGTGGTGACCGACACTTGGCCGACGGTACCGTCGGCATCGGGCAGCAGGGAAACGGTGTTGGCGCTGCCTTCCGGCGCCGACTGGCCGGCGACGGTGGTGCCGCGGATGCCGATGCTGGCCACCGGGGTCTTCAGCACCATGGCGTCGGGATAGCCCTTGGCGATGGCGCCGCTGGCCAGCGAGAACGCGCCGCTGTCGACGTTGATGGTTTGCTTGCCGCCCAGGCCCTGGGCCGACGGCAGGGTCATCTCGTCGACGCTCATATGGCCCTTGGCGCCCAGGGCGAAGGTCGATCCGTCGTCGAAGACCAAGCCGACCTTGCCGTCGGCGCCGGTGACGATGTCGTCGCCGACCTTGATGGCGGCGCCGTCCTTCAGCGCTTCCTGGCTGCCGTCGGCATGCTTGACGGTGACTTGGCCCGACACCTTGGTGGCGGTGCCGATGGCGGCGGCGGGGGGCGGGGCAGTGGCGCCGTCCGCCTGGGCATATTGGGCGGGCAAGGAGCTTGCGGTGGGGTCGGAGCGGTGTCCGGCCGGGTTTCCGTTGGTTTCAATCATGGAAGATCGCCGCAATCAATATCTCGAGGAGTGTAGATTACACCTTCCGCATAGTGGTAGGAACCCTTTTGGCGCAGGGGGGCTTGTCAAGGTCCGGTCGGCGGGGGTATCACCTCGGCAGGTTCCCCGGAGAGTCCCATGATCGAACGCGCCATCGAAACCTTCCTGTTCTGGAGCCGCTGGTTGCTGGTGCCGCTTTATGTCGGCCTGACGACGCTGTTGCTGTTCTTCGCCTTCAAGTTCTTCCAGGAACTGATCCATCTGGTGCCGCTGGTGCCGCAGATGGCCGAGGCCGACTTGGTCCTGACCGCCCTGGGGATGATCGACCTGGCGCTGGTGGGCAATTTGCTGATCATGGTCATCTTGTCGGGCTACGAGAACTTCGTGTCGCGCATCGACGTGGCGGAAGGCAGCGACAAGCTGTCGTGGCTGGGCAAGCTGGACGCCGGCACCCTGAAGATCAAGGTGGCGGCCTCCATCGTCGCCATTTCGTCCATCCACCTGCTGAAAGCCTTCGTCAACGCGCTGTCCATTCCCAACGACAAGCTGATGTGGCTGGTGATCATCCACATGACCTTCGTGGTGTCGGCGCTGTTGCTGGCTTATGTGGACAAGCTGGCCTTCGCCAGCCACCGGGAGCATTGAGCATGAATGCCGGCGACATCAACTTCCTGGCCCTGCCGGCGGTGGCGGCGCTGGCCCTGGTGGGGGCGCCGCTGGCCCTGCGCCGTGCCGGTTTCCTGTGGGCCAAGGTGGTGTTCGGCTCGCTGACCTTTTTGTTCTCGGCTTTGGCGGTCTGCGGCATCGTGCTGTCGGTACAGCAGAAGACCGGCCTGTCCGACCTGCCCATCGCCTGGCTGGTGGTTCCCGCCCTGGGCTTCGCCCTTTACAAGGTGGCGCGGATCACCGTCGAACACTAGGCAAGACGGCGCTGACCGTTTCGGGGTCCAGCCGCACGTCCAGCCACGAAACCCCCCAGTGCAGATGCGGGCCGGTGGCCCGGCCGCTGGCGCCGACCGCGCCGATGACTTGCCCTTGTTCCACCCGTTGGCCGACCGCCACGTCGGTGCGCGACAGGTGGGCGTAGACGCTTTGCAGCCCCAAGCCGTGGTCGATCATCACCGTCTGGCCGGTGAAATACATGTCGGCATGGGCCAGGGTGACGGTGCCGGCGGCCACCGCGCGGACCGGGGCGCCGGTGGGCGCCGCCACGTCGGTGCCGGAATGCGGCGCCCGGGCCTCGCCGTTCAGCACCCGCTGGCTGCCGAACACCCCCGAGACGATTCCGTCGGCCGGCGCCGCCAGGCCGTCCAGGAAGGTGGGATGGGGCGAGATCACCTGACGGGCCTGGGCGACCAGCCGGTTTTCCTCGGCGATGCGGGCCAACTGCGCCGGGTCGGGGGTGACCTTGGCCGGCGGCAAGCCGTCGATGCGCTGGATGTGCCAATCCCGCTTGGCGATGCTCAGGGTTTGGCTGTGACCGTCGATTCGCAGGGTGGCGGTGGGGGCGGCGTCGCGGCCGAAGCCCAGGACGAAACGCCCGTCGGAGGCGACGGGGACGGCGCGGCCGTCCAAGCTGACCGCGCTGTCCGGCCGGGCTTGGCCGATTGCCAGTCCGCCTTGTTCCAATCGGCCGGTCAAGTCCACGCCGTGGGCCGGCAGGGCAACCAGCAAAAACACGAAAAGCAGGGGCCGCATACCTATCTCCGCAGGGACGCCAGCCCCCAGCATAGCAGAGCGAGCAGCACCACCGCGCCCCCTTGATGCAAGGCGGCCAGACCCAGGGGCGCACCGTAAAGCAGGGTGGCGATGCCCAACCCGGCCTGGCCCCAGGCCCAGGCGCCGGCCAGGACCAATGCACGCGGGCCTTGCGACAGCCAGGCCCAAGCCGCCAGCAAGCTCAGGCAGGCCCAAGTGGTCAGCGCCAGCACCCGGTGCACGTATTGGACGGCGGCGGGGCTTTCCACCATGTTGGCCAGGGGGGCGCGGGCCTCGGCCGGCCACCATGCCCCCGACATCAGCGGGAAGGTGTTGTGGATGCGCCCGGCGTCCAGCCCGGCGACCAGGGCGCCCCACGCCATGGTGGAAAGCGCCAGGATTCCGACGCCGATCCCCACCTTGAAGGCCAAGTCGTGGCGGCGTATGCCCCCGCCCCACAACAGGCGGGCGCCGACCACCAGGGCGGCCAGGATCACCAGCGCCAGCAGAAGATGGGCGGCCAGACGGAAATGGCTGACCTCGGGGCGGTCCACCAAGCCGCTGGCCACCATCAGCCAGCCCAGGCCGCCTTGCGCCCCGCCCAAGGCCAGCAAGCCCAACAGCGGCCAGCCCCAGCCGGGGGGAATCATGCGGCGCCAGGCGAACCACGCCAGCGGCAGGGCGAAGGCCAATCCGATCAGCCGGCCCCACAGGCGGTGGATGTATTCCAGCCAGAAGATGCCCTGATAGCCGGCCAGGTCCATGCCAGCGTTGACCAGCCGGTATTCCGGGGTCTGGCGGTATTGGTCGAAGGCTTCCTGCCATTCCTGGTGGGTCAGGGGGGGCAGGATGTGGTGCGGGTTCCATTGCGCCATGGACAGGCCCGAGCCGGTCAGCCGGGTGAGTCCGCCCAACGACACCATCACCGCCACCATGGCGGCGACGGCCAGCAGCCACCACGCCAGGGTGCGGCGATGGTCGGTGGTGGATTGATCCAGGTCATGGGGCGGCAAGTCACGCATGAAGGGGGATATGGGGCGGGGTTTTCCCCATGCCAAGCCCGTGCTAGCCTTGATCCCCGACCCGATCCGGAGGAAACCGATGTCCCGATCCGAAACCCTGTCCCTGCTGGACGACCTGGTGGCCAAGGCCCGCCAGGCCGGAGCCGATGCCGCCGACGCGGTTTCGGTGGACACCGTGTCGCTGTCGGTGGGGGTGCGCCTGGGCGAATTGGAGCGCATGGAACGTTCGGAAGGCGACGACATCGGCCTTCGGGTGCTGATCGGCAAGCGTCAGGCCATGGTGTCGTCGTCGGACCGTTCGCCGGAAGCCCTGGCCCAGTTGGTGGACCGCGCCGTTTCCATGGCGCGTGCCGTCCCCGAAGACCCCTATGCCGGGCTGGCCGAGCCGTCGGAACTGGCCACCGAATTGCTGGACCTGCAATCTTGCGATCCAGATGAACCCAGCGCCGAGACCCTGCTGGACATGGTGCGCCGCGCCGAGGATTCCGCCCGCGCCGTGCCGGGGGTGACCAATTCGGAAGGGGCCGAGGCTGGCTGGGGCCGTTCGGGCGTCGCCTTCGTCGCCTCCAACGGCTTCGCCTTCGAATACGCGGTGACCTCGGGCTCGGTGTCGGCGGCCGTGCTGGCCGGCGACGCCGAGACCGGCATGGAGCGCGATTACGACTACACCTCGGCGGTGTTCCTGTCCGACCTGCGCAGCCCCGAGGACGTGGGCCACGAAGCCGGCCACCGCGCCGTGCGCCGCCTGGGGGCGCGCAAGGTCAAGACCTGCAAGGTGCCGGTGGTGTTCGACCCCCGGGTCAGCCGCGGGCTTTTGGGCTCGCTGATCGGCGCCATCAACGGCGCCGGGGTGGCGCGCGGCACCACCTTCCTGAAGGACAAGATGGGCCAACAGGTTTTCGCCCCCGGCATCCGGGTGGTGGACGATCCGCACCGCCTGCGCGGCATGCGCTCGCGCCCTTGCGACGGCGAAGGCGTGGCCACCAAGCGGCTGAACGTGGTCGAGGACGGGGTGCTGACCACCTGGCTGCTGGATTGCCGCTCGGCCCGCCAACTGGGCCTCAAAAGCACCGGCCACGCCAGCCGAGGCACCACCAGCCCGCCCAGCCCGTCGGCCAGCAATTTCTATCTTGAGGCCGGCGCGGTAACGGTGGCGGAAATGATCGGCGACATTCCCGACGGCTTCTATGTCACCGAATTGTTCGGCCAGGGTGTCAACGGCGTCACCGGCGATTATTCGCGTGGCGCCGCCGGCTTCTGGATCGAAGGCGGCGAGATCGCCTATCCGGTGTCGGAAATCACCGTCGCCGGCAATCTGAAGGACATGTTCCGTAATCTGGTGCCGGCCAACGACCTGGTGTTGCGCTATGGCGTCGACTGCCCGACCCTGCGGATCGACGGGCTGACCATCGCCGGGCGTTGACTCTTCTTAACCGTTTGGTAAGAGTCGGGTGCCGGGTGCGCCCAGAACGGGCACACCGATAACGGGGATTGCCGAAATGCTTGCCAAGATCGCCATAGCCGCTGCCCTGACCGCCAGCTTGGCCGCCTGCGTGGCGCCGCCCTTGGGCGAGGCTTCATCCGGCGCCTCGCCGGCCAATTTCAGCTACAAGTCCGATGGCGAGAACGCCAGGGCTTTGCTGGCCGCCGCCGAGACCGCCAAGCCGGTCAGTTGGAAAGTGTCGGATTCGTCCTATGGCGCGGTGACCCCCGACGGCGCCGCCTTTCCCGATCAAACCCGCCGCACCTGTCAACCGCTGAAGCATCAGCGCGATGGGACGACCCGTTCGGTGACCGCCTGCAAGGGGGCGGACGGCACCTGGGTGGTGGCCGAATGGCTGCCGGCCAAGGGCGAGTAAGCCTTCAGTTCCTGGAGCGCGGACGGTCCCACAATTGTGGGCAATGGGCGGCGGCGGCCAGTTCGCCGCCGGCCAGCAGGCGCGTGCCATTTGCAGCCAGGCGCCTGACCATGCCGCCATCAGTGAAGGCCGGCCAGTGATCCCCCATGGTCAGGTCGCGGGCGAAGTCCGTCCATGCCCGCACCATGCTGTCCGAAACCGCCTGGTCGGCGGCCGGCACCGGCAGGGTGCCGCCAAACTCGGCGCTGGTCACCGCCAGGGTGCCGAACACGAAGGCCAATTCGTCGCCGTGGCAGACCTGGCCGTTGGCGGGGGAACAGGCTTGGGTGCCCATGCTGGCGTAAAGGTCGAACAGCGGCGGCTGCGAGAACAGGTAAGCGTGCATGCGCTGTGCCGGCACCTGCTTTGCCACCCGCTGGGCCAGGCGCAGGTTGGCGCAGACGAAGTTGTCGTCGGCGACCACGGCGGCCATGGCCTGGGCGGCGGCGTTGTAATAGGAGGTACCGGGCAGGCTTTGGGCGTCATAGGGCTTGCCGCCGTGGCTGGCGGTGAAGGCACGGACCTGGGCGGCCCCGGTCTTGCCGTATAATTGGGTGATGGCGCCGTCGTACCATTGGGGCGACATCATCGACGCGGTGGCGCCCACCGGCAGGCATTGCGCCGCTTCCCGGGGGTCGGGGTTGGGGCCTGCGTCGTTGCTGGCGAAGGCGGCGCAGGTCATGGCGGCGAAAGCCACCCCTTCGTTGGCGTTGACGCCGAAGACAAAGGGTTTGGGCGCCACCACGTTGTCGCGGCCATAGCCGTTCATCGGCTGGGCGGTGACCAAATGGCCGTCGACCAGCGGCCCCCACGGCATGGATTGCGGAAAGCCGGCATCGGCTTCGCTCACCATGCGCTCGGCTTCATAGGCGCCCGAGGCGCGGAACACCTGCGCCAGGGAATAAGACTGCAAGTCGGCTGGCGTGGGGTGGCAATCGGCGGGGCGCACCTTGATGCCGCACAAGTGCCGCAGGAACGATTGGCCCTGCCGCGACGCCTGCCGGCGGTCGGGATAGACGACGCCCAAGGGGTTGCTTTCCATGATGGCGGCGCGAAACAGCGGAATGGCTTGCGGTACCGAAAACAGATGCAAGCCCGCCGACATCGCCCCGGCGCTTTCACCGAACACGACAACCTTGTCAGGAGAACCGCCGAAGGCCGTCGCGTTGGCCTTGACCCATTCCAGGGCGGCCAACTGGTCCATCAAGCCCAGATTGCCCGGCACGGGCTGCGGCAACGCCCCGCCGGGGGCGTGGTCGGCGAACAGGAAGCCCAGCGCCCCCAGGCGATAGTTCACGGTCACCACCACCGCCTGGCCTTGCTCGGCCAGGACACTGCCGTCATAGCTGGCCAGCGAACCGGCCCCCGCGGTGAAGCCGCCGCCATGCAGGAACACCATCACCGGCAGGTCGGCGGGTTGCGACGAAGTCCGGCGCGGGGCCCAGACGTTCAGATAAAGGCAGTCCTCGGCCCCTTGCAGGGCGTTGCCGACCTGCTGCGGGCAAATGGCGCCGAAAGCCAGGGCTTGGCGTTCGCCGTGCCAATTCTCGGGCGGTTGCGGGGGGCGCCAGCGCAATCCCTGGGCTGGGACCGGCGGCTTGGCGTAGGGCACGCCCTTGTAAACCAGTACCCGGTCGGAACGGGGGGAAACCGCGCCGCACAGGTCGCCTTGCCTGACCGTCACGTGGCTGTCGGGGGCGCACGGCGCCGCTTCGGCCCGGGCCAGGAACGGCCAAAGGGACAAGACCAGCACAGCCAGACAAAGGGGGCGCATGGTCGAGACTCCTGTTCGGCGATCAGCAATCACCTTTATGCGCGTCTTTTGCGTGTTGGAAAAGGGTCGGAACGCCTCTTGTGGTTTTGCCGTCCTTCCCGCCCGGTCGTCGAGCCCCCGGTGACCGGGTGGGTGGGAATATCGTGAACCAACGAATAATGGTGAAGTCGCTGTTTCACGCTCGTTTCAGATTCAGCTTATCTGTTCATTATTAAATACGACTATTTACATAAAACCCGGTGAAACGCTTATGGCAAGAGTCATAAGATTGGCCATTCATACGAAGTCGTGGATGGCGAGGGGCCACATGGGTATCCGGCAAAAATTCGTTCTCAGCATCGTCTTGGGCCTTGGGGCCTTCATGACGTTGTTGATGCTGTCGCTATACGCCCAGCGCCAAGCGGTGATCGACGCCTATGTGGCCCGCAACCATTCGGTGGTCAGTCTGGGTCTGTCGCTGTTGCAGCAGATCGAGGATCGACGCCTTGCCGGGCGGCTGACCCTGGAACAGGCGCAAGCCGAAGCCAAGGAAACCTTGACCAACCTGCGTTATGGCGACGGCGACTACCTGTTCGCCTTGGATGGCGCCGGGACCTTGTTGGTGCATCCCGCCCGTCCGCAACTGGTGGGCACCAATTTGTTGGATATCCGTGACGACGCCGGCAACGACCTGGGTCCCCTGGCCAAGATGGCCATCGAGCAGGGCACGGGCACGGTGCGTTACGTGTTCACCCGCATGCACGGCGGCAAGCCGGTCGAGAAGATCACCTTCGCGGCGGCGTTCAACCCCTGGGGCTGGTTGCTCGGCAGCGGTGTCTATGTGGAGGACGCCGAGGCGGCGTTTCAACGCAGTGTCCGGCACATGGCGGCCATCGCCGTTCCGTTGACCGGTATCCTGTTGCTGGTGGTGTTCCTGCTGGCGCGTTCGGTGGAGCGGTCCTTGCGTGAGCTGGCGCAGGTGGTCACCGGGGTCGGCAATCGCCAATTCGATCTGCCAGTCCCCCACACCGACCGGTTGGACGAGTTGGGGCAATTGGCCCGCGCCGTCCAGTCCCTGCAAAACATGGCGGGAATGGAGGACGAGTTGCGCCGCAGTCGCGACATGGTGGCCTCGGTGTTCGACGCCAGCCAGGAAGCGGCGGCAGTGTGCGATTCCTCGGGGCGCATGGTGTTCGTCAGCGCCGCCCTTTGCCGCATGACCGGCTACGACGCCGGCTGGCTGGAGGGCAAGCGCCTGGATGCCCTGCGCTCGGGTCATCAGGACGACGAATTCTTCGACACGGTCGACACCCATCTGGATCGACAGGGATATTGGGAGGGCGACGTCTGGTATCGCCGTGCCAGCGGGGAAATCCTGGTGGTGCACAAGCGGGTGACCGCCATTCGTGACCAGGACGGCCAGATCGTCAACAAAGTGGCGATCATGCGCGACGTGGTCGAGCGCGGCCGCCATCAGCGTGCGCAGCGCTTCCTGCCCCTGCACGACCCGTTGACCAACCTGGCGGATGCGCAATTGCTGTCGCAACGTCTGGCGCGGGCCTTGGCGTTGACGGCGCGAACCGGCCGGCTGACCGGCCTTTTGGTGGTGGACGTGGACCGCTTCGCCAAGGTCAACCAGGATCTGGGAATGGTCGGCGGCGACGAGGTCCTGCGCTTCCTGGCGCTTCGTCTGATGAAGGCGGTGCGGTCGTCCGACACCGTGGCGCGCCTGCAAGAGGACGAATACGCCGTGCTGATGGAAGACGTGCAGACCGGTGACGAAGTCCGCATGGTGGTCGGCCGTGTCCTGGACGCCATGCGGGCGCCGCTGGTGGTGGGGGGGCACACCGTGTCGCTTAGCGTTTCCATCGGTGTCGCCACCGCGCCCGAGCACGGCCTTGGCGACGCCCGGCTTTTGCGTTCGGCCCGCGGCGCCTTGGAAAATGCCAAGCTGGACGGCGGCGACCGTGCCCTGTGGGCCAGTCAGGTCGTCTCCTTGGCGGGGTAGGGAAAAGGGGCGTCCGCTGGCGGACGCCCCTGTCGATCACACGGTGAAGTACTTGGCCTGCGGGTGCAGGCAGACGATGGCGCTGGTGCTTTGTTCGGGTTCCAACTGGAACTCGTCGGACAGGGTGATGCCGACACGCTCGGCGCCCAGCAGGGCCAGCAAT
>JAIWOG010000147.1 GCA_020217035.1 Magnetospirillum sp.
TGCTTTTGGTCTTCCACGTTGGGGCAGGCGGGATAGCCGAAGCTGTAGCGCGAGCCCTGGTAGTTCTGCTTCAGCAGCTTGTCCATGTCGGCGGCATCTTGGGCGGCGAAACCCAACTCGGCGCGGATGCGCTTGTGGACGTATTCGGCCATGGCTTCCGCCATTTCCACCGACAGGCCGTGCAGGTACAGGTAATCCTGGTACTTGTTGGCCTCGAACCATTGCCGCGCCACGTCCGACGCCTTTTGCCCCATGGTCACCACCTGAAGCGCGATGACGTCACGCTGGCTGTCGGAAACGGGCCGGAAGAAGTCGGCGATGCACAAGCCGCCCTCACGCGCTTGGCGGGGAAAGGCGAAGCGGGTCAGCTCGGTGGTGCCGTCCTGATCGAACACCACCACGGCGTCGCCGTCGCTGGCCGCCTTCCAGTATCCATAGACGCCCTGGGCCTGCAAGATGCCTTCCTGGGCGCAGCGCTTCAGCATGCCCAGCGCGATGGGCTTCAGTTCCTTGGTGGCCCAGGTCTTGAACTCGTCGATGTTTTTGCCCTGTTTCCGATAGCCCCAATGGAACTGGTACAGCATGGTTTCGTTCAGGAAACCGGCCAAGTTCTGCAAGGGGACGTTCTCGATGACCTTGGCGCCCCAGAACGGCGGCACGGGGACGGGAACGTCCTTGTGCAACTCGGCGCGGCGCAGGTTCACCTCGTCCCAATCCACCGGACGCAACGTGCTGGCGACGTCGGCGGTGGGCTGGCCGATGCGCTTGGAATTTCCCGATTTGGGGGCCTTGGCGCGGGCCTGCACATAGGTGTCGAAACTGCCTTCGGCCACCTTGGCCATCAAATCCAGGCCGTCGAAGGCGTCGCGCGCATAGGCGACGCCGGAGCCGCCATAGGCGGCCAGGCAGTCTTCTTCCACGAACTTGCGGGTCAGCGCGGCGCCGCCCAGCAGCACCGGGACGTCGATGCCTTGTGCCCGCATTTCCTCCAAATTGTCCTTCATGATGACGGTGGACTTGACCAGCAGGCCCGACATACCCACCGCGTCGGCCTTGTGTTCGCGGGCCGCCTTGATGATCTCGCCCACCGGCTGCTTGATGCCGATGTTGACCACCTTGTAGCCGTTGTTGGTCAGGATGATGTCCACCAGGTTCTTGCCGATGTCGTGGACGTCGCCCTTGACCGTGGCCAGCACCATGGTGGCCTTGGCCGAACCGTCGGTCTTCTCCATGTGGGGTTCCAGATAGGCGACGGCCGCCTTCATGGTTTCCGCCGATTGCAGCACGAAGGGCAATTGCATCTTGCCGGAACCGAACAATTCGCCCACCACCTTCATGCCGTCCAGCAGCAGGTCGTTGATGATGGCAAGCGGCTGCCAGCCATCGGCCATGGCGGCGGCCAGGTCGTCGTCCAGGCCGGTGCGGTCGCCGTCGATGATGCGTTGCTTCAGGCGATCCTCGATCTTGGCCGGCAGTTCCTTCTTGTTCTCGGCGGCCTTGCGGTCGCCGAACAGGGCGATGAAGCCCTGCAACGGGTCGTAGCCTTCCGCGCGGCGGTCGAAGATCAGATCCTCGGCGGCCTTCACTTCCTCTGCCGGGATGGAATGCAGCGGCAGAATCTTCGACACGTGGACAATGGCGCCGGTCATGCCGCGCTTGACCGCGTAATCGTTGAACACCGAATTCAGCACCTGACGGGCGGCGGGCTTCAGACCGAAGGAAATGTTGGACAGGCCCAGGACGATGCCGCATTCCGGCAATTCGCGGGCGATGGCCTCGATGGCGTCGAGCGTCTCGACGCCCAGACGGCGGTCGTCCTCGTTGCCGGTGCAGATGGTGAAGGTCAAGGGGTCGAACAACAGGTCGCTGGCCGGCAGGCCGTGCTTGTTGACCGCGAAGTCGTAAAGGCGCTTGGCGATCCTCAGCTTGGCGGCCGCGTCCTTGGCCATGCCTTCTTCGTCGATGGTCAGCGCCACGACGGCGGCGCCGAACTTCTTGGCCAGCTTCAGGCGGTCAGCAGCGTCCTTCTCGCCGTTCTCGAAATTGATCGAGTTCAAGATGGCCTTGCCGCCATAAAGCTTCAGGGCCGCTTCCAGGACCGGCAGTTCGGTGGAATCGATGACCAAGGGCGTGGTCACCGAACCGCGCAGGCGGGTCACCACCTGGGTCATGTCCTGGACTTCATTGCGGCCGACGAAGGCGGTGCAGACGTCCAGCGTGTGGCTGCCTTCCTTGACCTGCTCGCGGGCCATGGCGACGATGCCGTCCCAATCCTCGGCATCCTGCAGATCGCGGAACTTCTTGGAACCATTGGCGTTGCAGCGCTCGCCGATGGCCAGGAAGGCGTTTTCCTGGCGCAGCGTGCATTGGGAATAAAGCGAGGCGACGGCCGGCACCCAATGCACGGTGCGCTTGACCGGATTGGGGCGATATCCGGCACCGATCCTTTGCAGCATCTGGTGGGTGGCGCCGATATGGGCCGGCGTGGTGCCGCAGCAACCGCCCAGCAGGTTGACGCCCATGCCGGCGAAGCGTTCGTGCCACACCGCCAGTTCTTCGGGCAGCAGCGGATAGCGGGTCTGGCCGTCCACCAGTTCCGGCAGGCCGGCATTGGGCTGGATGGAAATCAGGCCGGGCCAGTTTTCCACCAGATACTTGACGTGTTCCAGCATCTCCTGCGGGCCGGCGGCGCAGTTGAGGCCCAAGCTGGGCACGCCCAGCGACTGCACCACGGTGGCGGCGGCGGCGATGTCGGCGCCCACCAGCAGCGTGCCGGTGGTTTCCACCGTCACCTGGACGAAGATGGGGGTGTCGGTGCCGGCTTGCTCGCGGGCCAGCTTGGCGCCGTTGACGGCGGCCTTGATCTGCAGCGGGTCCTGGCAGGTCTCGATCAGGATGGCGTCGGCGCCGCCGGCGATCTGGCCGGCGCATTGGGTGTGATAGGCGGCTTCCAGCTCGTCATAGCCGATATGGCCCAAGCTGGGCAGCTTGGTGCCCGGCCCGACCGAGCCCAGGACGAAGCGGTCGCGCCCGTCCTTGAATTCCTCGGCCGCCTCGCGGGCGATCTCGGCGGCCCGCTTGTTCAGGTCGAACGCCTTCTCGGCGATGCCGAACTCGGCCAGGGTCACCGGATTGGCTCCGAACGTGTTGGTTTCCACCATGTCGGCGCCGGCATTGAAGTACTGCATGGCGATGTTGCGCACCACGTCGGGGCGCGATTCCACCAAGATGTCGGTGCAGTTCTCAAGGCCCATGAAATCCTTGTCCACCGACAGGTTCATGGCCTGGACCAGGGCGCCGGTGCCGCCGTCGCAAAGCAGGACGCGATTGTGCAGGTGGTCGAGAATCTTGCTCATGATACTTTCCTCGTCGGCATCCGAATGGTGCCCAAAGCTGGATTAACCACAGAGACACAGAGGCACAGAGAGGTTTTTCAAACGGTGCCGACAACGTAATGCGTTTCCGCCAACACGTTATCTCTGTGTCTCTGTGCCTCTGTGGTGAATTGTTTTTACTCGGCCTTGGGCCGCACCCCCAGGATGTGGCTGATGGCATAAGCCAGATCAGCGCGGTTCAGGGTATAGAAATGGAAATCGGTGACGCCGTCGGCGGCCAGCGCCCGGCATTGCTCGGCGGCGACGGTGGCGGCCACCAGCTTGCGGGTTTCCGGGTCGTCGTCCAGGCCCTCGAACAATTTGGCCATCCAGGCGGGAAC
The DNA here is from genome assembly GCA_020217035.1 of Magnetospirillum sp. GTDB lineage: Bacteria > Pseudomonadota > Alphaproteobacteria > Rhodospirillales > Magnetospirillaceae > Magnetospirillum. Next base: position 3,716 of record JAIWOG010000147.1, read on the forward strand.
CGACGCGCCGCAGGCGGCCGAGAACTTCTGCACCTGGGCGAAATTGGTCACCGGCAGGATGCCGGGCAAGACGGGCACGGTGATGCCGGCGGCGCGCACCTTGTCCATGAAGCGACGATAGACGTCGACGTCGAAGAAATATTGGCTGATGGCCCGCGTGGCGCCTGCGTCGATCTTGCGCTTCAAATTGTCCAGGTCGAAATCGGCGCTGGGGGCGTCGGGATGCATTTCCGGATAGGCGGCGACCGAGATTTCGAAATCGGCAATGCGCTTCAATCCCGCCACCAGATCGGCGGCATAGGCATAGCCGCCCGGCGTGGGGACGTACTTGCCCGACCCTTCCGGGGCGTCGCCGCGCAGCGCCACGATGTGGCGGATGCCTTCGTCCCAATAGCGCCGGGCGATGTCGTCCACTTCGCCGGTGGAATGGCCGACGCAGGTCAGGTGGGCGGCGGGCTTCAGCCCGGTTTCACGGGCGATGCGCACCACCGTGTCGTGAGTGCGTTCCCGCGTCGAGCCGCCGGCGCCATAGGTCACCGAGACGAAGCTGGGGTTCAGCGGTTCCAGGCGCTTGACGCATTCCCACAGGTTTTCCTGCATCTTCTCGGTCTTGGGCGGGAAGAATTCGAACGACACGGCGACCGGCTTGGCCGAGGCGGTGGCGATGGGCAGGCTCACGGGCGGACTCCTTGGTTGGGCTTTTCGGCGCTCCACAGCACCACGGTCAGCGGCTTGCCGGGCAGGTGGCGGGGGGGCAGGGGGGACAAGCCGGCAGCCAACAGCCAGCCGGACACTTCGGAATCGGCGAATCCCAGGCGGCGATGGGCATGCTGGTCGCGCAGGATTTCCAGGTCATGGGGGGCGAAATCCACCGCGACCAACAATCCGCCGGGACGCAGGATGCGGGCGGCCTCGGCCACCACTTGCCCCGGGTCGGCGGCGTAATGCAGCACCTGGTGCACGGTGACCACGTCAGCGCTGTTGTCGGCCAAGGGCGCCTGGGTGATGTCGCCCTGGCGCACCATGCAATGGCGCAGATCGGCGCGTTCCAGGTTGGCGCGGGCGATGTCCAGCATTTCACGGGACAAATCAATGCCGATTCCGCGTTCGCAATAGGGCGCCAGCACTTCCAGCACCCTTGCGGTGCCGGTGCCGAGATCCACCAGATCGCCGACCCGTCGGCCCGCGATGGCTTGGATCAGCGCCTGCTCGACCTCGGATTCGTCCACATGCAGGGACCGCAATTGGTCCCATTGATGGGCATTCAGGGTGAAGTAATCCTGGGCGCGGCCAGCGCGGGCGGCCCGCACGCTTTCCAGCCGGGCCTGGTCGCGCGACAGCACGGTGTCGTCGGCGGGCAGCATGGACAACAAGCGGGTGGCCAGGTCGGCGCCGGCGCCTTGGGCGGCGACGCGGTAAAACACCCAGGCGCCTTCCGGAAAGCGGTCCAGCAATCCCGATTCGCACATCAGTTTCAAATGGCGTGACACCCGGGGCTGACTTTGCCCCAGGATGTGGGTGAGTTCGGAAACGGTCAGGTCGCCATGCGCCAGCAGGCGCAGCAGACGCAATCGCGTCGGCTCGGCCGCGGCTCGCAAGGCTGCCAGGATGGTTTCCATCATGCTCTCTCCGAAACTCTCAAAAACATATAAACATATCTTTATGCGAAATGGAACGGAAAATGGGGGATTCCCCTGACTCGGTGTTGCCGGGATGCAACATTTCACGATTGGGAAAAAATACAGCCAGTTGTGCCCACTGGTCTTTCGGCTGGGACTGTGTTACCTCCAATGGTGCACGGATGTCGCACCCGCGGGATTCGTGTTGGCCACGCGTTGGTCGAACCTCGTGGTATCAGGTCCGAAGATATAATGATGACGTTCTTCAAGCCCCGTCCCGTCGCGTCGCGCGTCGTCGCGTCCATCTTCGCCTTGGCCTTGGTTGCCGGCTGCGCCACGCCGCCGCCCGCCGACGACAAGGAGGCCATGGCCGAATGGGAGCAGGTCAACGACCCGCTGGAACCCATGAACCGGACCATCTTCGAGTTCAACCAAGCGGTGGACAAGGCGCTGCTGAAGCCGTTGGCCCAGGGCTATCGCTGGGCGGTGCCGCAATTCGGCCGTGACCGCGTGCGCGACTTCGTGCGCAACCTGCGGGCCCCGGTGATTTTCGTCAACGACGTGCTGCAGGGCGAACCGGACCGCGCCATGCAGACCTTGATGCGCTTCGCCTTCAACACCGGCTTCGGCATCGGCGGCCTGATCGACGTGGCCGAACCCGGCGGCATCCCCTATCACGACGAGGATTTCGGTCAGACCTTCGCGGTCTGGGGCATCGGCGAAGGCCCTTATTTGGTGCTGCCGATCCTGGGGCCGTCCAACCCGCGTGACGGTGTCGGCCTGGCCACCGAATGGCTGGCCGACCCCTTCAACCTGTACATGGACCGCATCGGGCAGGACTGGGCCATCTGGACCCGCACGGGCGTTTCCGGCGTGGAAAAGCGTGAACGCCTGCTCGACACCCTGGACGAGATCGAGCGCACCTCGCTGGACTATTACTCGGCCTTGCGGTCGACCTATCGCCAGAATCGCGCCGCCGAGGTCAAGAACAAGCTTGATGCTGACGGGCAGCGTTGATCCATGCTTGATCGTCGTTCCTTCTTGATGGGTGTGGCGGCTGTCGCCGTCAGCGGTGTGGTTTCCCGCCCGGTGTGGGCGGCGCCCGGTGACGCCGGCGCCTTCATCCAGTCGCTGGCTGAAAGCGCCATGAACACGGTGGCGGTCAAGGATTTGGCCGACAGCGAACGGGTCAACCGTTTCCGCAGCCTGTTCGTCAACACCTTCGACCTGCCCGAGATCAGCCGTTTCGTCCTGGGCCGCTATTGGCGGGCCGCCAATGACGCGCAGAAGGCCGAGTTCCAAAAGCTGTTCGAGGACATCCAGGTCTACACCTGGACCCGCCGCTTCAAGGAATACAACGGCGAGACCTTGGAACTGGGCGGCGTCAAGGGCGAGGGCGAGGGTGACTTCATCGTCGATTCGCAAATGAAGCGGGCCAAGCTTTCCCCCATCAACGTCAGCTGGCGGGTGCGTCGCGTCGGCGAAACCTTCCGCATCCTCGACATCATCGTCGAAGGGGCGTCCATGGCCATCACCTTCCGTTCGGATTACGGCGCCGTCTTGTCCTCGCAAGGGGGCAAGGTCGACGGGTTGTTGGACGTGATGCGCAAAAAGGTCGACCAACTGAAGCTGGGTTAGGCCGCTTTCAATATCCGTAAGGCTTGTCGCCCCACAGCAAGGTGGCGACGTGACGGCTGACCATCTTCATCAGGTCATAGGGCGGGCGGACGAACTGCACCGCCACCCAATCCTTGGTGATGGCGCGGACTTCCGCCTTGCCTTTGGCCAGCCGCATGTCCGGCCAATGCAGGGATGCCATCTCGAACACCACTTCCTCGCCCTTCCAGGTGCGCCGACCATTGGGCATGGCGAATTTCATGCCGCCGATGGAAATGTCGAGGACGGGGATTTCCACCTCATCCATGCGGATGACCAGCCCGGTGCCGGGATGGCGTTCGTCGAAGCGACGGTCGTTGCTGGGCTTCTTGAGCATGGCGGTTCCGTTCTGGGCAAGCGTTCCGCAGGGGATATTATCCTGCGACGGGCGGTTGCGCCACAACCGATCAACGTCCCTGTCGGCCCCCTTGACAGTCTAGCGGCCTTCCCCTAAGTTCCCCACCTCGCTGGGGCCGTAGCTCAGATGGGAGAGCGCCGCAATCGCACTGCGGAGGTCAGGGGTTCGATTCCCCTCGGCTCCACCAGCCTCTTCGAACATGTCCCAAAGATTGATGCAATCGCGCACTCGCCCGGATGATTTCCGACAGGCTTGGTCCGGATTGCGCTCGCCATGTCCGGCACCGGTCAGGGCCGCCACCTCCAGTTCCATCAGCCGCTCGGCGGCAAAGCCGATCATCTCGTGGGTCATCGTTCTGATCCTTGGTTCGGTCGACGTTCGCAACCAAACCCTTCCGAAGCCGGTCCAACGGGCTGACGCGGCCCGTCGCGGCAGATAGCGTGATTTGGTCTTTGCCGTGTTGACTTCAGCGATCATTTGCCGTGCCTTGGCGCCGCGGCTACATTTCCGGGATTGGTCAGGCGAGGTGTCCTTGGCATCCCATCATCCCGAGTCTTCCGTCCCTTCCATCAACCTGCCGCTGTTGTCGGTGGCGTCGGCCCTGCTGGCGGCGGCGGTGGGGGTGTCCTACGTCTATGTGGACCTGGCGCTGAACCGCATGGGGGTGTCGGCCACCGCCATCGGGATCAATGCCGCCATGCCCGCCTTGGCTTGGTTGCTGGCGACGCCGATGATGCCCTGGGCCTTGCGGCGTTTTCCGGCGAAAGGCTTGTTGATGGCGTTGCTGGGGGTGGCCGCCGCCGCGATCCTGTGCTTCCCGGTCTGGCCCGACGCCACATGGTGGCTGGGGTTGCGATTCTTGTTCGGCGGCGCCACCGGCATGGTGTTCCGGCTGGTGGAATACTGGATCAACGTCGCCTCGCCCGACACCCATCGCGCCCGCAATGTGGGGATTTACGTCATGGCCTTCGCCACCGGCGCCCTGGTCGGCGGCGTCGCCACCCCGGCGGTGGGGGTCGAAGGGTGGCCGCCCATCGTGATGATCGCTGTCCTGGTCTGCGTGTCCGCCGTGGTATTCGCCATCCTGCGTGGCGGCCCGCCGGGCATTAAGGCTGTCGCCGGGCTGGGGCTGCGTCGCCTGTGTCGCGGCGGCGCTTTCGTCGCCCTGTCGGGCATCTTGGTCTATGGCATGTTCGAAGGCGTGCCCTATACCCTGATGCCGGTTTACGTGGTGCGGTTGGGGTTGGCCGACCAATGGGCCTTGTGGTGCGCCGCCGCCGCCATCGGCGGGCAGATCATCATGGCGGTGCCGGCCGGAATCCTGGCCGACCGTCACGGCAAGGGCAAGGTGGCCGCCCTTTCGGCCGCCTGCGCGTTGGTGGTTCCCGCTGTCATCCCCACCGCCCTGGCGGTGCCGGAACTTCTGTTGGTGGCCATGGCGCTGTGGGGCGGTTTCGCCGGGTCGCTTTACAACGTCACCCTGGCCATGTTGGCCGACCGCTTCCAGGGGGCGGAACTCGCTTCGGCCAACGCCGCCTTCGGAACCCTTTACGCCCTGGGCAGCCTGGCGGGGCCACCCTTGCACGGTTTGGCCATGGACGCCTGGAACCCGCAGGGCCTGATGCTCAGCGCGGCGGGCGTGTTCGGCTGTTTCCTGGTGGCGGCGGCATGGGGACGAAGCAAGCCGGCGCAAGCATCCGCATCTGTCCCAGGACCCGGCGACCCTGGCCCATATGCGCAATCCCGCCAACCGTAACTTCATGATCAGCGACCTGGCGGATTTCCTGCATCTTCTGGCCCGTTCATCGGGCGTTTAACGGGATTCCCCGGTTCAGGGCCGAGATGGCGCAGACCACGCCGTCCCACCATTCCAGTACCTGATGGGCGGTGTTGACCGCCTCGGCTGGCGGCAGGGCATCGATGCCCGAGGTGAACAGCGCCTGATGGGCCAACAGGTTGATGGCCTGGTTGGCCGACCATGGGGCCGGGCGGTCGTCATCGGTCAAGGTAACGCGGGCCAGCAGGCGGCCGTCACAGGACAAGGACAACTGGTCGCCGTCCATCTCGAACTGGGCGAAGGCCACCTTGGGCAGGCTGGCCAGCAAGTCCTTGGTCTCGGCAATGCCCGCCATCATTCCCCCCTTAACAATGCGGCTAGTTCGGCCACCTGCGGCCAGTCCAGGTGACGTCCGCCGCATCTCACGCCGTCCTTGTCCACCAGGGCCTGGAAATCCTGGTCGCTGGCCATGGGGCTTAGGTAAATCTCGGTCTCGGTGGATTTGCCTGCTCGCACCGCGTCCACAGCGCGGGCGATGGTGGCGGCTTCCGCCGAGGTCAACACCACCGGGGCGGCGAACAGATCGCTCAGGCGCAAGAGCGGCCCCAGGGCGGGATGACGATAATGGGTGATCAGGGGCATGTGCGGCTGGTCCTGGGGACGATATTTGCATTTAATACGGTTCTAAACTGATCCGCAAACCCAAGGGGGACCACGCGGTGCTGTTCGACGACTTCCCCACCGACATCATCGGTTACCACCAGCGCACCAGCCATGCCCCCCATCGCTATGCCCTGGGGCCGGCTTTCCTGGATTGGGAGTCCCAACCCGACGGTTTCCGCCGTTTCCCCGGCGCCCGCCAAGTGGCATTGCCG
>JAIWOG010000148.1 GCA_020217035.1 Magnetospirillum sp.
CTGCGTCTGAACGCCGCCACGCCCACCTTCGCCGATCTGGGGCACGCCCCGGCGCAGGATTTGGACGCCGGCACATTGGGGCTGTTCCTGGAACTGGCCTTGGGGATTTCCGCCTGGAAGGAAGTCGAAGGCACGCGCTGGCCTTTGCGCAACAACCCGTCCAGCGGCAACCTGCATCCCACCGAGGGCTGGGTCTTCCTGCCGGCTTTGCCGGGAATCGGCGACGGCCCGGCGCTGTACCACTATGCCCCCCAAGACCACCATCTGGAAGAACGCTGCCGGTTGAATGTCTTGCCGGCGGACTTGCCCGACGGCGCCTTCTTGTTGGTCCTGTCGTCGGTGCCGTGGCGGGAAGCGTGGAAATATGGCGAACGGGCCTTTCGCTATTGCCAGCACGATGTGGGGCACGCCATCGCCGCCTGTTCTTATGCCGCCGCCTGTCTGGGGTGGAATTTGCGCATCCTGGCCCGACCGGGGGACGACATGCTGGCGCAATTGCTGGGATTGCGCCGTGACGACGCTTTTCATGCCTACGAGGCCGAGCACCCCGATTTGATCGCCATCATCGGTCCCGGCGATTTGCCCGAGCCGGAATTGCGCCCGATTGATGGTCAGTGGTTCGGCCAAGCCAACAGACTGAGCGACGACCATGAATCCTGGCCGGTGGTGGATCAGGCGTTGATCTTCACCCATCGCAATGACGGCGACGGATTGCGCGGCGCCGCTGTCCTGCCGTCCATGCCCCTGCCACCCTCTTCTTGCCGTCACGCGGCGGGGGCGGTGATCCGTCACCGCCGTTCCGCCCAGCGCATGAACAAGGGGGTGGGCACCGACACGGGCGCCTTTTTCCGCATGTTGGCGGCGACCATGCCCGACGGCGAATCGGTGTTGTGGCAGGGCTGGCCCTGGGCGCCAAGATTGTCTTTGGCGCTTTACGTCCATCAGGTGGAGGGGCTGGAACCCGGCCTTTACGCCCTGATCCGCGAACATTCCCATCTGGACCGCCTGAAGGGCGCCATGCGGCCCGGTTACCTGTGGCAAACCGTCCCCGATTGCCCGCTGCCGCTTTATCTGCTGGAAGCGCGTCCGCTGCGGGCCGAAGCCGCGGGTCTGTCCTGTCTGCAGGCCATCGCCGGCCATGGCGCCTTTTCCCTGGGCATGTTGGCGGATTTCACCCGGACCTTGGAACAAGACGGCGACTGGGCCTATCGCCGCCTGCATTGGGAAGCCGGCATCGTCGGCCAGGCGCTGTATCTGGAAGCCGTCGCCGCCGGTCTGTCAGGCACCGGCATCGGCTGTTTCTTTGACGCCCAGGTGTTGGAAATGCTGGGCATGGGCGTGGGCGACTGGCGGACGATCTATCACTTCACCATTGGCGAGGCGCTGGAAGACAGGCGCATTTCGACGCTGCCGGCCTATGATCCGCAACGGGTTTCTGATTAAAGAATGGGCATGGATGTGCCCATGAATTAGCCGCTGCTGGCTCGGTGGTCACGGAAAACCGCCGCTTGCCGGCTGGCATGAAGCTTGCCTGTGTAAGGGCCATAACGCGTCTAGGGTTCCGGCCGAACACGGTGTCTGGTCCGAGAGACGCACTCCCGGCCATTCATCGGATGGGCGGAGCCACGGCGGGATAAAAGCCCGGGAGAGCTGTACCGCGAGTGCCCATGGGGGCTCGGGGTCGGTCTCTGCCCGTCGGTCGAAGACCCCCCAAATCCCCCAAAAGTCCCTGCGGTGCGAGACCAGTCTGATCGAAGCAACCGAGGGGGTTTTCATGCGTTCTTCCCTGAAACGAGTTCTGGGTCTGACCCTGGGTGTCGCCGGCATGGTCGCCGCCACCTGCTCTCCGGCGCTTTCCGCCGAAAAGAAGGATTTCAAGGTCGCATGGTCCATCTATGCCGGCTGGATGCCGTGGGGCTATGCCGCCGATTCCGGCCTGATGAAGAAATGGGCCGACAAATACGGCATCAAGGTCGAGATCGTCCAAATCAACGATTACGTGGAATCCATCAACCAGTACACCGCCGGCGCCTTCGACGGCTGCGTGATGACCAACATGGACGCGCTGACCATTCCGGCGGCCGGCGGCGTCGACAGCACCTCGTTGATTTCCGGCGACTTCTCCAACGGCAATGACGGCATCGTGCTGAAGAAGGGCAAGTCGGTGGCTGATCTGAAGGGCCAGAAGATCAATCTGGTGGAACTGTCGGTGTCCCATTACCTGCTGGCCCGGGCGCTGGATACGGTCAAGCTGAAGGAAAAGGACGTCAGCGTCGTCAACACGTCCGACGCCGACATCGTCTCGGTGTTCACCTCGTCGCCCGATTCCACCGCCGTTGTCACCTGGAACCCGCAACTGGCCGAAGTCTCCGCCGTCAAGGGCGCCACCAAGGTGTTCGACAGTTCCAAGATCCCCGGCGAGATCATCGATCTGATGGTGGTCAACTCGGCGACGCTGAAGGACAACCCGGCGCTCGGCAAGGCCCTGGTCGGCGTCTGGTACGAGATGATGGCCAAGATGGAAGCAGGCGACCAAGGGATGCTGGAAGCCATGGCCAAGGCATCGGGCACCGATCTGGCCGGCTACAAGGCGCAGTTGGCCACCACCAAGATGTTCTATAAGCCCGCCGACGCGGTGGCCTTCACCACCTCGGCGCAATTGCCCAAGACCATGGACATGGTGCGCACCTTCTCGTTCGAGCATGGGCTTTTGGGCGAGGGCGCCAAGACCAAGGACGCCGTCGGCATCGCCTTCCCCGGTGGCAAGACCATCGGCGATTCCAAGAACGTGAAATTGCGCTTCGACGCCGAGTTCATGAAGCTGGCCGCCGACGGGAAGCTGTAAGCATGGGCCGCCGGATCATCAACCGGCGTCCCGGCAAAGGGGGCGCATTGTTTTGGGGTGCGCTCCCCTTCCTGGCGGTGCTGGTGCTCTATGTGACGTTCTCGGCGCTGCGGCTGGCCGAGAATCCCAATGACAAGCTGCTGCCGGCGTTTTCCACCATCGCCGACACCCTGCACCGCCTGGCTTTCGTTCCCGACAGCCGCAGCGGCCAAGTGCTGCTGTGGGCCGACACCGCGTCCAGCCTGACCCGGCTGGGTCTGGGGCTGGTGGTGTCCACCGTGATCGGTCTGGTTTTAGGTATCGGCACCGGTCTGATCCCTTATGTGCGGGCCGGGCTAAGCCCGTTCATCGCCGTGCTGTCGCTGATCCCGCCCATGGCGGTGCTGCCCATCTTGTTCATCGTCTTCGGCCTGGACGAATTGTCCAAGGTGGTCTTGATCGTCATCGGCATCGCCCCTTTCCTGGTGCGCGACATGGCCATGCGGGTGGAAGCCATTCCCTCGGAACTGGTGATCAAGGCGCAGACGCTGGGGGCCAATACCTGGCAGATCGTCACCCGTCTGGTGCTGCCCAGCGTCTGGCCCAAGCTGATGGATTCCCTGCGCCTGTCCCTGGGGCCGGCCTGGCTGTTCCTGATTTCCGCCGAAGCCATCGCCGCCCAAGACGGTTTGGGCTATCGCATCTTCCTGGTGCGGCGCTATCTGGCCATGGACGTCATCCTGCCTTACGTGGCCTGGATCACCCTGTTGGCCTTCTTGATGGACTGGGCGTTGCGTTACGCCAACCGCCGCCTGTGCCCCTGGCTGGAAAGGGGGGCGTCATGAGCCGCGTCACCGTGGACAATCTGTGGATGGAATACGGCGACCAAGTGGTGTTGGAGCGGGTCAACCTGGACATCCCGTCGGGCGAGTTTTGCGCCCTGGTCGGGCCGTCGGGCTGCGGCAAGACCACCTTCTTGCGCCTGTTGCTGTCCATGGAAGCGCCGACGCGGGGCACCATCCGCGTCGACGGCGAGAAACTGTCGCCGGAACCCGGCCCCGATCGGGGCGTGGTGTTCCAGCGTTATTCCGCCTATCCGCATCTGACGGTGGAAGAAAACGTCATCCTGGGGCTGGAATTCGCCCGTGCGCCGCTGTTCGGCAAATTGTGGGGAAGCGCCAAGCGTCAGGCCCAGGACGAAGTCGCCTCTGTGATCAACGCCGTCGGTCTGGACCATGCCAAGGCCAAATATCCGGCGGAATTGTCGGGCGGCATGCAGCAGCGTCTGTCCATCGCCCAGGCCCTGGTCCGCAAACCCCGCATCCTGCTGATGGACGAGCCCTTCGGTGCCCTGGATCCGGGCACCAAGGCGCAGATGCACGATCTGGTGCGCGAATTGTGGCGGGCCGAAAAGATGACGGTGTTCATGGTCACCCACGACATCAAGGAAGGCTTCGGCCTGGGCACCCGCGTCCTTGCTTTCGACAAGGTGCGTGTGGACCCGGACGAGCCCCAGGCTTACGGCGCCACCATCACGCTGAACCTGCCGTTGGAAGACAAGGCCGAACGGGCCCAGGTCGTCCAACTTTAACCAATCTCCTTCGGGGACGACCCCGAAGGCTGCACGCCAAGCCGGGACGGCCCGGCACGACGGAGAAATCCGCATGAGCGAGCTTTCGTACCAAGACACCCTGCCGGGCGGCAAGCACTGGTCCTTCACCTTGCGTCGCGGCACCCAATTGCGCCTGACCGATGTGGAAGGCGGCGCCAATGTGGGCATGGTTTTCTATAACCCGGCCAATTTGCTGGAACGCTACAACGCGCCCGATACCTTGAAGTGTCAGCACACCTTCAAGCTGACGCGCGGCAACTGCCTTTATTCCGACATGGGCCGTATCTTCTGTTCCATCACCGAGGACAGCGTCGGCTGGCACGACACCGTGTGCGGCAACACCACCAAGGACATGGTGGCCAAGCGCTGGGGGGTGAAGACCTATCAGGCCTGCCGCAACGACTGGTTCCTGAACGGCCATGATTCCTTTTTGGTGGAAGGCGGCAAATACGGCCTGGGCCGCCGCGACCTTGTCGCCAACGTCAATTGGTTCTCGAAGGTTTCCACCACCGAGGACGGCACCATGGTGTTCGACCCCACCAATTCGCCGGCTGGGTCCAGCGTCACCCTGCGTTTCGAGATGGACACTTTGGTGCTGCTGCACACCTGCCCGCATCCGCTGAACCCCAGCCCCGATTACCCGAAAAAGCCAGTGACCTATCAGCTCAGCCAGGCGGCGCCGGTGGCCGAGGACGATTTCTGCCGAAACTTCCGCCCGGAAAACCGCCGGGGTTTCGAAAACAACCGTCTTTACACGCTGTTCGGCTAAGGGGAGGTCACCATCATGTTGAAAGAAAGCACCCTGGCCGCTGCGCAGGCCGCCTATCGCGCCGTCGTTCCCGCTGGGGATTACTGGCTGCACGAAATCAAGAAGGGTCAGACGTTGCGTATCGTCGACGTGGAGGGCAACCAGGCCGCCGACACGCTTTTCTATAACGCTGCCGATCCGCATGAACGTTATTCGGCCACCGACACCATCCGCGCCCAGGGCAACGTCTATCTGGGGGTGGGCTCGGAATTGCTCAGCCAGGACGGCAACGTCATGCTGACCATCACCGCCGACACGGTCGGCCGTCACGACACTTTGGGCGGCGCCTGCGCCACCGAAAGCAACACCGTGCGCTACGCGCTGGAAAAGAAGACCATGCACGCCTGCCGGGATTCCTATGTCCTGGCCCTGGCCGAGCATGATCATTGGGGCCTCTCCAAGCGCGACATCAGCCACAACATCAATTTCTTCATGAACGTCCCCATCACCCCAGAAGGTGGTTTGACCTTCGCCGATGGGGTGTCGGGGCCGGGCAAATATGTGGAAATGGTGGCCGCCATGGATGTGCTGGTGCTGATTTCCAACTGCCCGCAGTTGAACAATCCGTGCAACGCCTTCAACCCGACGCCCATCGAAGTGCTGGTGTGGGAGGCGCCGTGATGTTCACCAAGGTCCTGATCGCCAATCGCGGCGCCATCGCCTGTCGGGTCATCCGCACGCTTCGCCAGATGGGAATCCAAAGCGTCGCCATCTATTCCGAGGCCGACCGTCATTCCCTGCACGTGTCCTTGGCTGACGAAGCCTTTTGCGTCGGCCCGGCCCCGGCGGCGCAAAGCTATTTGCAGGCCGACACCATCTTGGAGGTCGCCAAAAGCTGCGGCGCCCAGGCCATCCACCCCGGCTATGGGTTCTTGTCGGAAAACCCCGATTTCGCCGAAGCCTGCGCGAGTGCGGGGATCACCTTCATCGGTCCCTGGCCCGAACACATGCGGGCCTTCGGCCTGAAGCACACGGCGCGTGATCTGGCGCAAAAGGCTGGGGTGCCGCTGGCCCCCGGCTCGGGCCTTTTGAACGACGCGGCCCACGCTTTGGCCGAGGCCAAGCGCATCGGCTTTCCGGTGATGCTGAAAAGCACCGCTGGCGGCGGCGGCATCGGTCTGTCGCTGTGCCGTTCTGCGGAAGAGTTGGAGCCTTTGTTCGAGAAGGTGCAGCGGCTGGCCCGCAACAACTTCAAGGATGCCGGGCTGTTCCTGGAAAAGTACGTCGAACGCGGCCGTCACATCGAGGTGCAGATCTTCGGCGATGGCAAGGGCAACGTGGTGGCCTTGGGCGAGCGCGATTGCTCGGCCCAGCGCCGGAACCAAAAGGTGGTCGAGGAGACGCCTGCGCCGGGCATTCCCGCTGAGTTGCGCCACAAGCTGTGCGACACCGCCACCAAGCTGGGCTCGGCCGTCGCCTACGCCAATGCCGGCACGGTGGAGTTCCTGTTCGACACCGATTCGGGCGAGTTCTATTTCCTGGAAGTGAACACCCGCTTGCAGGTGGAACACGGTGTCACCGAACAGGTCACCGGCATCGATCTGGTGGAATGGATGGTGCGCCAGGCGGCGGGAGAAAAACTGCCGCTGGCCGACCATGCCGAACGGACACGCGGCGCGTCGATCCAGGTGCGGCTTTATGCCGAGGATCCGGGCCGCGACTTCCGCCCGTCATCGGGGCTGTTGACCCAGGTGGACTGGCCCCAGGACGCCCGGGTTGAAACCTGGGTCGAGGCTGGTCTTGAGGTTTCGCCGTTCTACGATCCGATGATCGCCAAGATCATCGTCACCGGCACCGACCGCGCCGATGCCTTGGCCAAGATGCGCCAAGCCCTGGGCGAAACCCGCATCGCCGGCATCGAAACCAATCTGGATTATCTGAAGGCCCTGGTGGATTCGCCGGTCTTCGCCCAAGGCGCGGTCACCACCCGGACGCTGGAAAGTTTCGTCCACCATGCCGCCACCGTGGAAGTGCTGGCGGTGGGGACGCAGACCACCATTCAGGATTACCCCGGCCGCGTCGGGTACTGGGATGTGGGCGTGCCGCCATCGGGTCCCATGGATTCCTTGTCCTTCCGTCTGGCTAACCATGCGCTGGGCAACCCAGCGGGGGCCGCGGCGCTGGAACTGACGGTGTCGGGGCCGACCTTGCGCTTCAACACTGACACCCATATCTGCCTGATGGGGGCGGAAATGGCGGCGTCGCTGGACGGCCAGACCGTCAATTACGGCGTGCCAGTGGCGGTTTCCGCCGGCCAGGTGCTGCGCATGGGGGCGGTGTCGGGGGCGGGCTGCCGGGCCTATCTGGCGGTGTCGGGCGGTTTCGACGTGCCCGATTACCTGGGGTCGAAATCCACCTTCACCTTGGGCAAGTTCGGCGGCCATGGCGGCCGGGCGTTGATGGTGGGCGACGTGCTGCATCTGGGCCAAGCCCCGGTCAATGCGCCGATGCGGGCCGTGCCCGATCAACTGTTTCCGGAAATCGGCCATGACTGGAACATCGGCGTGTTGTATGGCCCGCACGGGGCGCCGGATTTCTTCACCCGCGAAGACATCGACACCTTCTTCGCCGCCACCTGGGAAGTGCATTACAATTCCAACCGCACCGGCGTGCGGCTGATCGGCCCCAAGCCGAAATGGGCCAGGACCGATGGCGGCGAAGCTGGCCTGCACCCCAGCAACATCCACGACAACGCCTATGCCATCGGCGCGGTGGACTTCACCGGCGACATGCCGGTGATCCTGGGCCCCGACGGCCCCAGCTTGGGCGGTTTCGTCTGTCCGGTGACCATCATCGCCGCCGAGCTGTGGAAGCTGGGCCAGTTGCGCCCCGGCGACCGCGTGCGCTTCGTCCGTCTGGACCCGGCCCAGGCCGCCCGCATGGAGGCCCGGCAACTGGCGGAAATCGACAGCTTCGACACCGTGGACGAAACCGCCCTGGCGCTGCCCGCCGATTGCGGCGCCGACGACGCCGTGGTGGGCGAGATCGAGGCCAAGGGCGAACGCCCCCGCGTGGTCTATCGCCGCGCCGGCGACAAGTATCTGCTGGTGGAATACGGCCCGCTGGTGCTGGATCTTGAACTCAGGTTCCGCGTCCATGTGCTGATGCAAGCGGTGCAACGCATGAAGCTGGCCGGCATCCTGGACTTGACGCCCGGTATCCGGTCCTTGCAAATCCATTACGACAGCCGGGTGCTGCCCTTGGGCGAGTTGCTGGATCGCCTGCGCCGTGCCGAGGCCGGACTTCCCAACAACGACCAGATCGAGGTGCCGTCGCGCATCGTCCACCTGCCCTTGTCCTGGGACGACGAAGCCACCCAATTGGCCATCCGCAAATACATGCAATCGGTGCGCTCTGATGCGCCGTGGTGCCCGTCCAACATCGAGTTCATCCGCCGCATCAATGGCCTGGAATCCATCGAGGACGTCAAGCGCGTCGTCTTCGACGCCAGCTATCTGGTGCTGGGCCTGGGCGACGTCTATTTGGGCGCCCCGGTGGCCACCCCGGTGGACCCGCGCCATCGGCTGGTCACCACCAAATACAACCCGGCCCGCACCTGGACGCCGGAAAACGCGGTGGGCATCGGCGGCGCCTATATGTGCGTCTATGGCATGGAGGGACCGGGCGGCTATCAATTCGTCGGCCGCACCTGCCAGGTGTGGAACACCCACAAGCAGACCGCTGAATTCCAGGCGGGCAAGCCCTGGCTGCTGCGCTTCTTCGACCAGATCCGCTTCGTCCCGGTTTCGGCCGAGGAATTGCTGGAATTCCGCGAAAACTTTCCGCGCGGCAAAGCCAGCCTGAAGATCGAGGAAACCACCTTCAAACTGTCCGATTACCGCCGCTTCCTGACCGAGAACGCTTTGTCCATGGCCGCCTTCAAGGCCCGCCAGCAGCAAGCCTTCGACGAGGAGCGGGCGCGGTGGGAAGCCTCGGGCCAGATCGGCTATGGCGCCGACATGCCGGAAGCCATGGATGACGGCGGCGACGATGTGGTGCCGGCCGGCTCCACCGCCGCCAACGCCCCGGTGCCCGGCAGCGTGTGGAAGATCGCCGTCGAAGCCGGCCAAAGCGTCAAGGAAGGCGACACCTTGATCGTGGTCGAAAGCATGAAGATGGAAATCCCGGTCACCGCCCCGGTGTCGGGGGTGGTCACCGAATTGCGCTGCGCCGAAGGCCGCGCCGTTTCCCTGGGCCAGGTCCTGGCCGTCATCGCCCCGGAGGCCGCATGATGATCGCCCTTGATATCGCCAGCCTGAAGGCTGGCTATGAAACCGGGACCCTGACCCCCCAGGCGGTGCTGGACCACGTCTATGCCCGCATCGCCGAAATGGGCGAGCGTCCGGTGTGGATCAGCCTGGTTCCCAAGGAACAGGCCCTGGCCAAGCTGGCCGCCGCCCCCAAGGGATCGCTGTGGGGCATCCCGTTTGCGGTCAAGGACAACATCGACGTGGCGGGGATGCCCACCACCGCCGGCTGCCCGGATTTCGCCTATGTGCCCACACGTTCCGCCACGGTGGTGGAATTGCTGGAAGCCCAGGGCGCCATCCTGGTCGGCAAGACCAACCTGGACCAGTTCGCCACCGGTCTGGTGGGCACCCGTTCACCCTATGGCATCTGTTCGTCGGTGTTTTCCGCTGACCACGTCTCGGGCGGTTCGTCGTCGGGCTCGGGGGTGGCGGTGGCCGCCGGGCTGGTGTCTTTCAGCTTGGGCACCGACACCGCCGGCTCGGGCCGGGTGCCGGCCGCTTTCAAC
>JAIWOG010000149.1 GCA_020217035.1 Magnetospirillum sp.
CGCGTTGTCGCCCACTGGGAAACCCAGGCTGCGATAGCGCACGAACTTGGTCACCGCCACGGTACCGATGAAGTTGATCAGGGCGTAGACCAGGGCGATGTCCAGGAATTCCGGGCGTTCGGTCAAAAAGCCGACGACGGCGATCATCAACAGGGTCTTGGTGCCAAACGCGTTCACCGCCAGGATGCGGTCATAGACGGTGGGACCCATCAGGGCACGGACCAGGGCCATGACCATGGCTACCAGCAGGGCGAAGGCGGCGGCGGCGAACATCATCACGGCGGGTTCCATCAGGCTTCCCCCATCAGCTTCGACACCCGGCGGTCCATGTCGCCGGTATCCAGACCGTCGCGGGCGCCGGCATTCAGGGCGTGGATGGTCAAGGTGCCGTCGTCCTCCATCCCCATGGTGACGGTGCCGGGCGTCAGGGTGATGGAATTGGCGTAGATGGTGCGGCCCAAATCGTCGGATTGGCTGGCCTTGACGGTGAACACCGCCGGCGCCACCGCCCCGGGGCCGGCCAGGATGGTCCGCGCCACGTCCAGGTTGGCCTTGACGATCTCGACCGCCAGCCATGGCCAATAGCCCAGGCCGCGCCAGGTCAGGTGCAGGGGATGACCTTCGTGGTCCACCGATTCCAGGCGGCGCGAGATCCAGGCGACCAGCGCCGCCGACGCGGCGCCCAAGGCCAGAAGCCACACTTCGCCATGGCCGCTCATCACCAGCCACAACACCAGCATCAAGGCGAAAAGGCTGGCCAGCCGCGCCATCTTATTCCTCCGGACGGATCAGGCGGGCCAGCTCGGCGCGGCCGGCGGCGGTCGAGACCACCATGTCGGCGCCGACCACCCGGGCCAGGCGTTCCATGTCGCCGTCCAGGTAGCCGCGCACCGGCACCACCGCCAGGCGCAATCCGGGGAAGCGGTCCTTGATGTCGGAAATGGTCGCCGAGGGGATTCCGATGCCGTAAAGGCGGTCGGTCAGCACCGCGCCGGCGTCGGTTTCGGCGACCTTGGCGCCGACATCGTCGCAATCGTCCACCAAGGTGACGTCGCCGCCGGCTTGGGTCAGCCAGCAGGCAAGAAGGTCGCGGGTCGGTTCGTCGCCGACCAGCATCACTACCTTGTTGCGTTGCATTCGACCTCTCCACATCGCGTTCGATGCTTCAAGGTCCGCCATCTTGCCGGCCGGGCACAATTCGCACGGTCCCCTAGGGGGGATCACCAGCCGCAGGGATGCCTAGGTGACTTTCCTTATTCCAGCAGGATGGCTTGGCGTACCAAGTCGGGCAGGCTGTCGGCCTTCATCTTGTCCATGACATGGGTGCGGTGCACGTCCACGGTGCGGGGGCTGATGCCCAGGCGTTGCGCCACTTCCTTGTTGGAAAGTCCCGCCACCACCAAGTCCATCACCTGACGTTCGCGTTCGGTGAGCAGGGCGGCGCGGGCCCGCGCTCCGGCCTGGCGGCTGGCCAGACCGGTGTCGGCCCCCTGGGCCAACGCCTTGCCGATGCTGTCCAGCAACGCCTGGTTGGGAAACGGCTTTTCGATGAAATCCACGGCGCCGGCCTGCACCGCCTGCACCGCCATGGGGATGTCGCCGTGGCCGGTGACGAAGATGGTGGGGATGCGGATGCCGCGTTCATGCAAGGCGTGCTGAAGTTCCAGCCCCGACATCAGCGGCATGCGCACGTCGCTGACCAGACAGCCGCGCAGGCCAAGATGGGCGAAGTCCAAGAAGGCGCGGGCGCCGTCGAAGCCCTGGGCGGCGAAGCCTTCCCCCATCAGCAAGGCGCACAGCGAATCGCGCACCGCCGCGTCGTCGTCGACGATCCAGACTTGGGGGCTTTCAGATGTGCTCATGGCGGGCCTCGATGGGCAGGCGGACATGGAAGACGGCGCCATGTCCCGGTTGCGGGTCATCATGCCACAACGCGCCGCCATGGTGTTCGGCGATGGCCCGGCTGATGGCCAGGCCCACCCCCATGCCCTGGTCGCGGGTGGTCACGAAAGGTTCGAAGATATGCAGAGCCAGGTCGGGGTCAAGCCCCGGACCGCTGTCGGCGACGGTCAGGCGCACGGTGTCGGCATCGTGGCGGGCGGTTTCCACCCGGATGGCACGCTTCCGGCTTTTGGCCTCGGCGATGGCGTGGATGGCGTTGGTCAGCAGGTTGACCGCCACCTGCAACACCTGGACGCCATCGGCCCGGATCGTCGGCACATTGTCGCCGTTGACCAAGGTGACGTCCACGTTGTGTCGCCGGGCCAAGGGCTCGGTCATTTCGACGGCGTCGCGGAGTGTGCGCCCCAAGTCGACGGTTTCCACCTGGAACTCGCTTTTGCGGGTGAAGTCACGCATGCGGCGGATGATGGAATCGGCCCGCATCACCTGGGTGTCGGTGTTGTGCATCAGCCGCAATGCTTCCCCCACCTGGGGGGGCTCGCGTTCCAGCAGCCGGCGGGCGGCGCCGACATAGTTGACGATGGCCAGCATGGGTTGCTTCAACTCGTGCGCCATGCCGGTGGCGATTTCGTTGCTGGTGTGGATGCGCGACATCCTGGCCAGTTCGTCCATGCGGGTGCGGATGGCCAGTTCGGCCCGGCGCCGGGCCTGGGCGGTGGCCGCCATCAGGCTGCCGGTCAGCACCAGGGTCAGCATCAGGAATTGCAGGGCGGTCACCCGTCCGTCGTCCATGTCGCGCAAGTAGGTGGCGGCCATCATCACCACCTGGATCAACGCCATGGCGGCCAGCGTCGCCGTGGGGCCGCCGCGCAGGGCCAGCCAGATGACGGGCAGGAACAGCAGGTAGAAGAACTGGAACTCGTCGGTGGCTTCCAGACCGAACACCACCATCGCCATCAGCAGGGTGACGGCGAACTGGCCATCGCGTTCCATGGGCCAGCCGCGCCCGAAGTCCCGCACGGTGTCGCGGTTCAGGCGCAAGAACAGTGGCGCGAACAGGCAGATGCCGATCAGGTCGCCCACCCACTGGCGCAGGAACATGGCGGCCACCCAGTCGGTCTCGAAATGCGGCAGGTGGCTGGCCAGGGCGATGCGCGACATTGTCGTCACCAGGGCGGCGACGCCCATGGACAGGTAGAACACGGTCAGCGGACGCGGCTTGTCCAGCGGCGCCGCAACCTTCAGCTTGGTGCGCAACAAGTGGATGGCGCCACCGTAAATTGCTGCCGCCATGATCTCGGTGGGGATGGACACCAGCAGCGGCATGTCGCGGACCAGTTGGTCGGCGATGATGGCGGCGGCGGCCACCACCGGGGCGAAGACGACACCGTGGCGCAGCAACATGGCCACCGCCAGCCCGCTGTTGGGGTTCCAGGGCGATATGGGCAACCCGTGGAAGCCGTGGACATAGCTGATGGCGTCCAGGGCGACGAAGGCCACGACGAAAAGGGCAACACGCGACAAAGTCATGGGGCAAGGGTAGTTCAAAACCCAGACCTCACGCCATCTTTAGTAACCGGCAGCCGCTCCGTCGCTGCGCGGATCGGTCGCACCTTCCATCCAGCCGTCGGGGTGGCGGACAATGGCCCCGGCATGGCCCATGGTGGACGAGAACGCGGGCAGGATTTCCACCGCGTGGCCGGCGTCGCGCAGGGCTTGCACCAGTTCGGGGGCGAAGCGGTCCTCCAGCTTCAAGGTGACGCTGTCTTCCCCCCAGGTTCGGCCCAGCAGCCAGCGTGGCGCGGTGACCGCCTGTTGCAGCGGCTGGCCGTACAGCACATGGCGGGTGAACAAGGCCGATTGGGTCTGCGGCTGGCCTTCGCCGCCCATGGTGCCATAGACCATGCCGCGCCCGTCCTTCAGCACCGCCATGGCCGGGTTCAGGGTGTGGAAGGGCTTGCGTCCTGGCTGCAACGCGTTCCAGCCGTCTTGGGCCACCCGGAAACTGGCGCCGCGATTTTGCCAGACCAAGCCCGTGCGCGGCAGCACGACGCCGGACCCGAACTCGAAATAGATGCTTTGGATGAAGCTGACGCTGCGTCCCTGTCCGTCGATGGCCCCCATCCAGGTGGTGTCGCCGCCGCTGGGCGGCGCCGGCCAGGGCAGGGCGCGTTCCATGTCGATGCGGGCGGCCAGTTGGTCCAGTCGTGCCGGTTCCAGCCAGGTTTCGGCGCGTTCCGCCATGAAGGCGGGATCGCCCACCACCTTGTCGCGCACCAGGAACGCCTGTTTCGTCGCCTCAACCAAGCCGTGGACATGGGCGAAGCTTTCGCCTGCCCCCACCCCCAGGCGGTCGAACAGCGCCAGGATCATCAGCGAAGCCAGACCTTGGGTCGGCGGCGGGAAATTGTAGACCCGGCCACATTTCAGCCCGACCATCAGCGCCTTGCGGATCTGCGCCCGATGCGCCGCCAGGTCGGCGGCGACCAAAGGCGAGCCGACCTCGCACAGGTCCAGGGCGATGTCGGCGGCCAGTTCGCCGCGATAGAACCCGTCCAATCCGTCGGCGGCCAGGCGGCGAAGCGTGCGGGCCAGTTCCGGCTGGCGCAGTTCGGTCCCTTCCGCCGGGGCTTCGCCGTCCACCAGGAAACGCTGGGCGAAGCCGGGCACGGTGGACAACTCGGCCAGCTTGGCCTGGGTAAGCTGCTGCTGGCTGTGGGTCACCGCGTAACCGCTTTCGGCATGGAAGACGGCGTCTTCCAGCAATCGCGCCAAGGGAAGCTGCTTGCCCCCCCAGAATTCGGCGTATTCCAACGCCGTCTGCCAGCCCGACACCGTGCCGGCGACGGTGTTGGCGGCCAGCCCGCCGCGCCACGGCACGCTGTCCAAACCGGCCTGGCGGTAAAGCGCCAGATTCACCCGCGACCCGGCGGCGCCGCAGGCATCGATGGCGACTGGTTCCTGGCCCGGTTCGGCGATCAGCCAGAAGCCGTCGCCGCCCAGCCCGGTCATGTGCGGATAGACCGCCGCCAGACAGGCGGCCATGGCGATGGTGGCTTCCACGGCGTTGCCGCCGTCCTTCAGCACCGACAGGCCGGCCTGCGCGGCCAGATGATGCGGCGCGGTGACCATGCCGCGGCGGGCGCGGGGGGTGTTCAACATGGCGGGATGCTTCCTAGGTCAGGATGGAGGCGAACATGCGGACCGCCGTCAGCGCCAGGAACAGCGCGAAGGCGCGGCGGAGCGCCTGGGTGTTCAGACTGTGGGCCAGCTTGGCGCCGATGGGGGCCATGGCCATGGACGTGGGCAGGATCAGCGCCACCCCCAGTAGGTTGATGTAACCCAGGCTGAAGGGCGGGCGCCCGTCCACGTTCCAGCCGGTCAGCACGAAGCCGATGGCGCCGGGAATGGCGATGATGAAGCCGATGGCGGCGGCGGTGCCCACCGCCCGGTGGATGGGAAAGCGGAACAGGGTCAGGATGGGCACCGACAACGTGCCGCCGCCGATGCCCATCATGGCGGAAAAGCCGCCGATGACCATGCCGATCAGCGCCTTGACCGGGTTTTGCGGCAGGGATTCAGCGATGTGCCAGTCCTTCTTGCCGAGCGCCATGTGCAGGGCGACGAAGGACGCCACCACGGCGAACACCCCGGTCAGCGCCGGGCCGCGCACATAGCCGGCGATGGCGGTGCCCAGTATGACCCCCAACAGGATGAACGGACCCCATTGCTTCAGCAGGTCCATGTCCACCGCGCCCTTGCGCCAATGGCTGCGGGTGGAACTGACCGAGGTGGCGATGATGGTGGCCAAGGACGTGCCGACCGCCACATGCATGCGCACCGCTTCGTCCAGACCCAAGGAGGTGAACAAATGGAACAGCACCGGCACGATGACGATGCCGCCGCCGACGCCCAAAAGCCCGGCCGCCAGGCCGCCGGCGGCGCCGGCGGCCAACAGGATGGCGGCCAGCACCGCCAGATTGGAAAGGTCCAGTTCCATGATCACCAACCGATGGCCTTGGGCAGCCAGGTGGCCACCTTGGGGAATAAGAACACCAGCATCAGAGACACGCCTTGCAACAGGATGAAGGGAATGACGCCGCGATAGATGTCGGTGGTGGCCACCGATTTGGGCGCGACGCCGCGCAGGAAGAACAACGACCAGCCAAAGGGCGGGGTCAGGAAGCTTGATTGCAGGTTAAGGGCGATCAGCACCGCGATCCACACCAGGTCGACACCGGCATTTTGCAGGATCGGCAGGAACAAGGGGACGGCGATATAGCTGATCTCGATCCATTCGATGAAGAAGCCCAGCAGGAAGATGATCAGCATCATGAACCAGATGTCGGAATCGATGCCGCCGGGGACCAGCTCGAACAGGTCATGCACCAGTTGCTCGCCTTGCAGACCGCGGAACGCCAAGGCGAAGACCTGGGAACAGATCAGGATGAAGAACATGCCCGCCGTGGTCTTGGCGGTGGCCAGCACCGTGTCGCGCAGGACCTGCATGTTGAAGCGGCGGGCGATGGTGGCCACCAGGATGGCGCCCAAGGCCCCCATGGAGGCGGCTTCGGTCGGCGCGGCGATTCCGCCGATGATCGACCCCAAGACGACGACGATCAGGCCGATGGGCGGCAAGCCCACCTTCAGCACCTTCAGCCACAATTCCTTGCGGGCCAGGGCGTCGCGTTCCTCGACCGGAACAGTCGGCGCCCGGTGCGGCTGCAGCCAGCCGACGGCCAGGATGTAGACGATGTAGATTCCGGCCAGCATCAGGCCGGGCAGCATGGCGGCGGCGAACAAGGTGCCCACCGACTGGCCCAAGATGTCGCCCAGCAGGATCAGCACCAGGCTGGGTGGGATGATCTGACCCAGCGAACCCGAGGCGCAGATGGCGCCGCAGGCCAGTTTCGGGTCGTAGCCGCGCCGCAGCAGCGCCGGCAGGGTCAGCAGGCCCAGGGTGACGACGGTGGCCCCGACGATGCCGGTGGTGGCCCCCATCAGCACGCCGACGACGATGATGCCCACCCCCATGCCGCCGCGCACATTGCCCGACAGATGGCCGATGACGTCCATCAGTTCCTCGGCGACGCGGGATTTCTCCAGCATCATCCCCATGAAGACGAAAAGCGGGATGGCGATCATGGTGTAATTGCCGGTGACGCCGAAGATACGCGCCGGCAACAGGTGGAACAGCGATTCGCCGAACCCCAGATAGCCGAAGAAGAACCCGGTCACCGCCAGGGTCAGGGCCACCGGAATGCCGGCCACCAGCAGCACGAAGAACGACAGCAGGCAAAGGATGGCTAGGATTTCGTTGCTCATATGGCTTCTTCCTGCGCGTGCGGGGCGATCTCGGATTGCAGGGGCGTGCCCAGGGCCAGGCTGACCAGGGCGCGAAGCGTTCCCGCCAGGGCTTGGACGGCCAGCAGGGCAAAGCCCACCGGGATGAAGGCTTTCAGCAGCCAGCGCATGGGCAGGCCGCCCGGATCGGGCGAGCCTTCGCTGTTGCCGAAGGACTGCCCCACGTAATCCAGCGACAGCCAGACGATGATCAGCGCCATGGCCAGCACCAGGACGTGGGTCAACGCGTCGATGACGGCCTTCAGCCAGTGGGGGAACTTGGCGAAGACGAAGTCCACCCGCACATGGCCTTCCTGCTGGATGGCGTAAGACATGCCCAGCAGGATGATGGGCGACATCAGATGCCATTCCAGTTCCTGCGCCCATACCGCGCCAGTCTTGAAGACGTAGCGCAGCAGGACGTTGGCCGCCATCACCAGCACCAGGGCCAGGTTGGCCCAGGCGGTGGCGCGGCCGACGCGCTCGACCACACGGTCAAGAACGTCGGCCAAGGAATCTAACGCCCCCATGGGCTAGCTGAACTTCAGGCGGTTGCGAAGCTGGTTCTGATAGACCGCTTCGGAAATGCCGGCCCAGCCGTCATGGGTGGCCTTGAACTTGAAATAGGCTTCGTGGATTTTCCTCACCTCGGGGTCCTTGGCGGCGGCGTCGGACAGCACCTGCTGGGTGACTTCCGCCAGCTTGTCCACCAGCCCGTCGGGCAGCGGCTGCGCCTTGACGCCCTGGTTCTTGACCAGGTCGTCCAGGGCTTCGGCGTTGGTGGCCTCGCACCAGGATTGGCTGATGATGGTGCAGGCCGAGGCGGCGGTGCGCACGATGGCTTGCAAGTCGGCGGGCAAGGTTTCCCATGCCTGGCGGTTGACGATCAGTTCGGTGACGTTCTCGGTCTCATGCCAGCCGGTGGTGTAATAGTACTTGGCGGCCTTGTGCAGGCCCAGGCGGCGGTCCTGATAGGGGCCGACGAATTCGGCGGCGTCGATGACGCCGCGTTCCAGCGCCGGGAAGATTTCGCCGCCGGGCAACAGCTTCACGTCGACGCCCAGGGCGGCATAGACCTTGCCGGCCAGACCGGCGATGCGCATCTTCAACCCCTTCAAATCATCGACACTGGTGATCGGCTTGCGGAACCAGCCGGTCATCTGGATGCCGGTATTGCCCACCGACATGGGCACCAGGTTGAACGGCGCGTACAGGTCGTCCCACAGCTTCTGTCCGCCGCCGTGATACAGCCACGACGTCATGCCCTGGAAGTTCAGGCCGAAGGGCACGGTGGTGAAATATTGCGCGGCGAAGGTCTTGCCGGCCCAGAAATAGGCGTTGCCGATATTCATCTCGACGGTGCCCTTGGACACCGCGTCGAAGCCTTCCAGGGCGGGGATCAGCTCGCCGGCGGCGAATTGCTGGATGTTCAGGCGGCCGCCCGACATTTCCTTGACCATGCGGGCGAAGTCGGCCGGGCTGCCCGGGCCGGTGACATAAAAGGGCGAGCCCGGACCATAGGCGTTGGTCATCTTCCAGTTAAAGGTCTTTTCAGCCCTGGCGATGGCCGGGGCGGCGATGGTGCCTGCGGCGCCCAAAACGCCTGCCTTCAAAATCGACCGTCTGTTCATTGCCCGCTCCTTATGGTGGTGCCGTGAATTTGAACAACCTGAAGGCGGTTGGATGTGTTCGCCTTCGGATTGCTGCTTTGCAACGCAAGCACCGTGCCACAAGGGCAACTAATTGTTTTTGTTGACATAAGTTGGAGTTCGAAAGGAATTTACGGCAGTCCCGTTGACCAATTAGAGGTCATCTGCGCTCATTTGGTATACCATTTTGTCATACTTATCTAGTTGAAAAATATGTGGAAAAAATAGGCGAGCACTGCCGCAGCCTAAATAATAGGCGGCGGCATAAAGTTTGTGCGTCGCGGTGGTTCAGGTCGTCGGTTGGACGGTGTCGCGATAACGTTCCGATGCCTGGAAGGATTCGCTGATATGGCTCCGCATGCTGGTGGCGGCGGCTTCGCCGTCCCCCCTCAGGATGGCCTCGACGATGGCCTGGTGTTCCTCGAAGGACGCGCTGATGCGGATGGGCAGCTTGAACTGGGCGCGGCGAAAGGGGGCGACGCGGCCGCGCATGGTCAGGGTGGCTTCTTCCATCTGCTTGTTGTGGCAGCCGCGGAAAATGGCGGCGTGGAATTCCAGGTTGAAGCTGTCATAGCGGTCGCTTTGGCCGCGGCCCACCGCTTCCATGCTGGCCAGATGCATGGCTTCCAGCTGTCGCCGTTCCTCGGCGCTCATGCGCAGGGCCGCCAGCCGGGCGCAGCTGGCTTCAAGCTCGGCGGCCAGTTCGAACATCTCGCGCACATGGCCGGAATCGATGCAGGCGACGAAGACGCCGCGATGGGGATGGTTTTCCACCAGCCCGGTGACCGCCAATTGCTTCAACGCCTCGCGCACCGGGGTGCGCGACATGCCCCATTGCGCCGCCAACAAGCGCTCGTCCAGCCGGGTGCCGGGCAACAGCTTGCCGGCCAGGATGTCGTCGGCCAAGGACCGCCGCAATTCAGGCGCCAAGGTCCGACGCGGCGCGGGGGCTGTGGTCATACTGTCCTCGAGAACGGAATGGATGATCAGGATAAACGGCCAGGCGTTTTTTTGTCGAGGGCGCGTGCGGCCTGCGTTTGCCGAAGACCCCTTGCCAATCCCCCGGCGCCGCTCTTATAGTCCACCGCCTGAAGCGGGTGTAGCTCAATGGTAGAGCAGAAGCTTCCCAAGCTTACGACGAGGGTTCGATTCCCTTCACCCGCTCCAAGCTTTCTGAGGCTTTCAGCCTCATCTCCTCGACACCGCCCCGGTTTTCCGTGACAATCCGTGACAGGTAGCTCTGTCACAGGATCAGCGATGGCGACCATCTGGGAACGCGGCCCCTATCAGTTCTGCGCCCGCGTGCGGCGCAATGGGGTGTCACAGACCAAGACCTTCGAGACCAAATCGGCCGCCGAGGAATGGGCGCGCATCATCGAGGGCAAGGTCACCGGCGACGAGTTCCAAGACCGCAGCTTCGCCCGTGACACCTCGCTGTCACAAGCCTGCCAGTGGATGGCGGACAGCCTGCCCGATACCCCGGATGCCAAGAACAAGCGGTCGAAGCTGCGTTATTGGCAGGGCACTGAGTTCGCGTCTTGGTCGCTGGTCAGCCTGCGCCCCGCTGATCTGATCCGCTGGTGCCGCGACGTGCTGGACGAAGATGGCGGTGGGGACGAGGCGGAATGCTCTGCTCAAACCGTCATCCACCGGCTTAACGTGCTTTCCCAGGTCTACAAGCTCTGGTCTCTGGCCCATGACCAGATGATCAACAACCCGGTGGGCGATAACGTCCGCCCGAGCCACCCCAAGGGGCGGAATCGGCGGTTGCGGGAGGGTGAGGAATGGCGCCTGCTGAACGTCTGCCGGGCGTCGTCGCGCACGTGGCTGCGGCCCGCCGTCGTCATCGCTCTGGAAACCTGCATGCGTCAGTCGGAGCTGGCGGGGTTGACCTGGGATCGGGTCCAGCTTGAGCGCAAGAACCGGCTGGAGCCCCATTGCGATCTGCTAATCACCAAGAACGGAGAGCCCCGGCGTATCCCGCTGACCCCGAGGGCCATAGTGGCCTTCCGCATGCTGGGGCCAAAGAAGTCGGGCGGGGTTCTTCCCGTCGAAACCGGGCGGGGTATTGCTCACGCCTTTCGTGACGCGGTGACCGACGAGGCGTTCCCCGATCTGCGCTGGCACGACCTGCGGCACGAAGCGATCAGCCGCCTGTTCGAGCACACGGACCTCCGCGACCACGAGATCATGGCGATCAGCGGCCACATGCGGCCCGAGATGCTGACGCGATACACGCATCTCAGGGCGGATCGGCTCGGGGTGCGGATGAGGGGTGGGCGGCAGCAGAAGCGGAACCGGGGATGAGGTTGCGCCGCGCAAGTTCTTCTGGCATCAAAAAGTGTGGCGCCAGCAGGGGGGGGGATGACGATGGTTTGCACGAAGGGGCGAATTAATCCGAGCACCCAAACCAAGCTTCGGCTGTTCGCTGACGCTGCCGGCTATTGCCAGAGACCAGATTGCACCCGGCGGCTGTTTTCAGAGGAGGGTGGCCCTGATTATCATATCGCGGAAATGGCTCACATTATGGCAGCGGCGGATGATGGGCCGCGCCCGAATGCTGATTTAACCGCTGAAGATCGTGCGACCTACGATAATTTGATATTGCTTTGCCCAAATTGTCATACTGAAATAGACAAGGAGCCAGCTGCATTTCCAGACGACATGTTGAGGGAATGGAAGCAGGGGCACAAGGACAAGATTCGAGCTGCTCTTGGCATTATAAATTTTTCATCTCGGCAGTCGGTGCGCAACTTCATTGAGCCGCTTCTTAGGAGAAATAGGGCAATATTCGACGCCTATGGCCCGGACAATACGTATCGGGAAAATCCAGAGGCTGAGGAAGCGCGGGTCTGGCAGAGAATGATGGTGTCGCAAATCATCCCCAACAACCAGTCGATATTGATGGTTCTTGACTCAAATATATCACTTATGAATGAGGGCGATCTGAAGACATTGGAGCTGTTTCGTCAGCATGTTGATGATTTGGTGGAGCGGCACCTTGGGGAAGATAGGACTGTCGCGAGCAGATTTCCGAGTGATATGGCAACAATGTTTGGTGACGATTAGGGGGGGCGAATGTCTGTTCGGGACTGGGCGCTGGGGAAGCTGAGGGAAGCCGATGCAGTAGTTGCGGCAGACCCTGTCGGCGACGATTTCATTCACATTGAGCGGAAAAAGTATCGCCCGTTTACGACTGCGGCCATAAGCTGCAATCATGTTGCAACTTCCTCTGTCGATGATCTGCTCGATTCGGGGGTGCAATTTGAGTTCATCGCGAACATCCCGAGGCAGGCGATATGGTCGGGGGACGCAATTAATCAGGCAGTTCGCCATGGCCTCGGCTGGGGTGGGTTTGGCGATCTCCTTCGGGTGATCGGGAAGGAAGTTGTCGCGGGATACCAAAATCCAGAATATTCGTTTGTAGAACGTGGCCTGCGTCAGCACACGCGAGTGTCGGGGCTTAACAGGATTTTTGATCGGGTGTTTGAAATTGAGCGTCGCGGCCTCGACAACGTGACTGTTGTGCTTCTGAACGAATATGAAGTCGTCGCGGAGCACATCCGCGAAATCAGAGATGTTTACCAAGAGTTCGATTTTGTCTTGAAAACAAACCCAAATGGTCGAATTACCTCTGCCGCATATGAAGTGGCGAGGAACATTGGCGTTGAAATCCATGCATGGGGCGAGCTGCTTGGCCGCATTAACAAGCCGTGATCGGCGATGACACTTTTTTTATAATTGAAGCTGTTCATGCTGCGAAAAATAGCTTGGCGGGAACGACTTGGTATTTGTTTGGTTCGGTTGTTAATGGCGGAAAGAGCTGCTCTGATATCGATATTCTTGTTGTCTACGATCGTCAGGATGCTATCGCTAAGGCGAGAGCCTGTCTGACCAATTTCATGATGGCATATCCTATTCATCTGACTTTCATCTCGCGTGATGAAGAAGGTGAATTAGGATTTATCTGTTCCGAGAATTGCGTTGAGTTTTTTCCAGCGCGTCGGGTCGGCTAATTGCCTGTGATCTGGGAACGCCTCCTTGCTCACCCACCTGCGGCTTGTTACGTTACATTCAGCGTCGGTTGAAACGAATGTAACGGAGTAAGGGCGATGGCCAGCGGCAAGTTCATCTCATATCTGCGCGTCTCCACGGACAAGCAGGGGCGTTCCGGGTTGGGGCTTGAGGCTCAGCGCGAAGCCATTGGCCGTGACCTGTTCCCCGCAAATGTCCCCACTCTGAGGTAGAGTCCGTTCCATCAGGGAGACGGACTATGAAGCGCAGCAGGTTCACGGAAGAGCAGATCATCGGCATCCTGAAGGAGCAGGAGGCCGGTCATGCGACGGCGGATGTGTGCCGCAAGCATGGGATTTCGAGCGCCACCTTTTACAAGTGGAAGGCCAAGTACGGCGGGTTGGAGGTGTCCGAGGCCAAGCGGCTGAAGGCGCTGGAGGACGAGAATGTCCGCCTGAAGAAGCTGCTGGCGGAGGCCATGCTCGACAACGCCATTTTGAAAGACGTTGCCTCAAAAAAATGGTGACGCCCGCCTCTTTGCGGTCTGCCGTTGCTCATGTCCGTGCCGATCACGGCGTGAGCGAGCGGCGGGCGTGCCTTGTGCTGGGGGCGGACCGGTCGTCGGTCCGTTACCGCTCCCAGCGCCCCGACGATGCCGAGATCCGGGAACGGCTGCGCGAGCTGTCGCGGCAGCGCCGCCGCTTCGGCTATCGCCGTCTCCATCTCCTACTGGCCCGGGAGGGTCATGCCATGAACCAGAAGAAGTTGCGTCGATTGTATGCAGAAGAGAAGCTCCAGGTCCGGCGGCGGGGTGGGCGCAAGCGCGCCTTGGGCACGCGGGCGCCGATGGCCATCCCGCAGGGGCCGAACCAACGCTGGTCGCTGGATTTCGTCGCCGACGCCTTCACCGACGGGCGGCGCTTCCGCATCCTGGCCGTGGTCGACGACTTCACCCGTGAATGCTTGGCGCTGGTGGCCGACACCTCGCTGTCCGGCGTTCGCGTCGCCCGTGAGTTGGATGGTTTGCTCGCCAGGCGCGGCAAGCCGCTGATGATCGTCAGCGACAACGGCACCGAGTTCACCAGCATGGCCATGCTGCGCTGGAGCCAGGACCACCAGGTGGAATGGCATTACATCGCCCCTGGCAAGCCCATGCAAAACGGCTTCGTCGAGAGCTTCAACGGCAGGCTCCGCGACGAATGCCTCAACGAGACGCTGTTCTCATCGCTGGCCCACGCCCGGCACGTCCTGGCCGACTGGCGGGACGATTACAATCATGCGCGGCCCCATAGTGGTCTCGGCGGCATCACCCCCGCCGAAGCCGCCGCCAAAGCCGCGACGCAAGCAGGGCTGGGGCATGCCCCAGCCCTGCTTGCCATCACCGCCCGCCTCGGGCATCAAAACCAGACGGGACTCCACCCATAGCCGGAGGAAACTTCGGTCTCAGGTCA
>JAIWOG010000312.1 GCA_020217035.1 Magnetospirillum sp.
TGGCGGATGGGGTGGGATTCGAACCCACGGTAGGCTTGCACCTACGGCGGTTTTCAAGACCGCTGCCTTAAACCACTCGGCCACCCATCCGCTGTGCTCAGACCTCCTGGAAGGTGTTGGTCACCGGGTCCAGGCGGAACAGCTTGCCGTCTTCCATGTCGTAGAACCAGCCGTGCAGCATCAGCTTGCCGGATTCCACCCGTTCGCGCACCCAGGGAAAGGTCATCAGGTTGCCCAGCGAGATGGCGACGGTTTCCTGTTCACACATGCGCCGCGCCGCCTCGATGGGCTGGCCGGCCGACAGGGTCAGGGCCAGGGCGCGGTCGCGGGCGGAGCGGGCGATCTGCATCCAGCCATGGATGAAGTCGGTGTTGTCGTTGGAGTTGCCCTCGATCAGGGCACGCACGCCGCCACAGCGGGCGTGACCCAAGACGACGATGTGTTCGACTTTCAGGCCACGGACGGCGAATTCCACCGCCGCCGAGGTACCGTGATGGCTGCTGTCGGGGGCGAAGGGGGGAATCAGGTTGGCGACGTTGCGCAGCACGAACATCTCACCCGGCTGGGCGTCGAAGATGATGGCGGGGTCGACGCGGGAGTCGGAACAGCCGATCAGCAGAACCTTGGCGGTTTGCCCTAGCGACAGGTTTTCGAACAGGGCGCGGTTGTTGGCGAAATAATTGTCGCGAAACCGGCGAAACCCTTCGATCATCTGGTCCATGCATTCCTCCGTGCGGGACGACGCGGGCACCCCTTTACCATGATCGTCGGGACAAAGCATCCCCCGATTGCAGCATGTTGGATTGACACCGACACGCAATCGGCCACTCTGCCCGCACCAATCATCGATCGAGTGGCCCCATGTTCGTCGTAAGCAAGTTGTTCGGCATCCTGTCGTCACCGCTGAACCTGGTTCTTTTGTGCCTGGTGGCGGTCAGCCTGCTGGGCTTCACACCATGGCGCCGCCTGCAAAGGGGGCTATTGGTCCTGCTGACCCTGTCGTTGCTGGCGGTGGCGGCGACACCTTGGTCGGCTTTGGTCATTCAGCCTCTGGAGGATCGCTTCGCCGTCCCCCGGCTTCCCGATTCCGTCGCCGGCATCGTGGTGTTGGGGGGCGCCTTGGATCCGGTGGTCAGCGCCGCCCGCGACCAGGTGGCGGCCAACGGCGCGGTCGAGCGGGTGACCACCCTGGTCACTTTGGGCCGCCGCTATCCCCAGGCCCGGCTGATCTTTTCCGGAGGTTCCGGCAGCCTGACCACCCAAGAGCTGAAAGAGGCGCCGGTGGCCAAGCGTTTCCTGGACGAACTGGGCTTTGACACCGCCCGCGTGATGTTCGAGGACCAGTCGCGCAACACCTGGGAAAACGCCGTGCTGTCCAAGCAGGCGATGAACCCGCAAGTGGGCGAGACCTGGCTTTTGGTGACCTCGGCCCTGCACATGCCGCGTTCGGTGGGGGCGTTCCGCGCCGCCGGCTGGACCGTTCTTCCCTATCCGGTGGACTACCTGACCAGCGGCCACAAGGGGGCGTGGGGTTTCGACCTGGGGGGGGCGCTCTCGCGGTTGGACACCGGGCTGCATGAATGGCTGGGCTTGGCCTATTACCGCTGGCGCGGCTGGAGCGACAGCCTTTTTCCCGGACCCTGAGGTTGCGGAATCACCACGGAATGTGGCACAAAGGGCGCCTTGGACACCAATTCTTGGGGATTTGCCATGGCCTTTTGGACGAAACTCGCGCATGCAAGCTGCCTGACCGGGGCCTTGCTGCTGGGCGCGGTCTCGGCCGGGGCGCAGGAACAGCAACCCGAACGGCCTGATTTCCAGACCTTCCTGGAAGGGGTGCGCAGCGAAGCCGCCGGTAAGGGGATCAAGCCGGAAACCCTGGCCGCCGCCCTGACCGGGATCGAACATATCGACAAGGTCATCGAACTGGACCGCCGCCAGCCCGAGTTCACCATGACCTTCAAGGGCTACATGGACCGGGTGGTCAACCCGGGGCGGGTGGAGAAGGGGCGGCGCCTGCTGGCCGAGAACAAGGCGGTGCTGGACAAGATCGAGCAATATTACCGCGTGCAGCCCAAATACGTGGTGGCGCTGTGGGGCATCGAAACCGATTTCGGCCGGATCACCGGCGGCTATCCGGTGGTGTCGGCCTTGGCCACTCTGGCCTATGACGGCCGGCGGTCGTCCTATTTCCGGGGCGAGCTGATGAACGCCCTGCAGATTCTGGACGAAGGCCACATCACGCCGGCGGCCATGCTGGGGTCGTGGGCCGGAGCCATGGGGCAGTGCCAGTTCATGCCGTCATCCTTCCTGCGCTTCGCCGCCGACTGGAACGGCGACGGCCGCCGCGACATCTGGACCACCCGCGAGGACGTGCTGGCCTCGGCCGCCAACTACCTGTCGTCGTCGGGCTGGAAGGGCGACCAGACATGGGGCCGCCCGGTCAAGCTGCCGGCCAAGTTCGACAAATCGCTGGTGGGTCTGAACACCAAGAAACCGCTGGCCGAATGGTCCAAGCTGGGGGTCAGGGCGGCCGGCGGCAAGCCGTTGCCCCAGGCCGAGCTGGAAGCGTCGCTGGTCATGCCAGACAACGGCGACGGCGCCGTCTTCCTGGTCTACGACAATTTCCGCACCACCTTGAAATGGAACCGGTCCACCTTCTTCGCCTTGGCCGTCGGCCATCTTGCGGAGCGGATTGGCGGCAAGTAAACTACCACATCTTTGAATCAGACAGGGCGGGGACACCCAGATGATGCGCAAACCCACTCGGGCCGGGGTGCGAATTGCCACCTTGGTGGTTTCCGCCGCCATGCTGTCGGGCTGCGCCGAGATGAACCTGTTCGGCCATTACGCCAAACGCGCGGTATCAGACCCGCCGCCGGCCAGCGCTGGGGCCGCGTCCACCTACAAGGTGGGAAAGCCCTATCAGATCAAGGGCGTGTGGTACTATCCTCAGGAAGATTACGACTATGACGAGACCGGCATCGCGTCCTGGTACGGTCCCGACTTTCACGGAAAGCTGACCGCCAACGGCGAGGTCTTCGACCAAAACGCCGTCTCGGCCGCCCACAAGACCTTGCCGATGCCGTCGGTGGTGCGGGTGACCAATATGGAAAACGGCCGCTCGCTGGTGGTGCGCGTCAACGATCGCGGCCCCTTCGCCCATGGCCGGGTCATCGACATGTCGCGCCGTGCCGCCCAGTTGCTGGGCTTCGAAGGGCAAGGAACCGCCCGTGTCCGCGTCCAGATCATGCCCGAGGAAAGCCGTGTCCTGGCCGGGAAGCTGGCCCCCTCTGGCGGCCCGGACGAACCGGCGGTGGCGGCGGCGCCGCGTGGCAGCGTCAGCGCCGAAACCTTGCCGCCACCGGGCAGCGCCGAGCCGTCGCGCCCAGTCACCGTGGCCAGCCGCGCCGACACCTCGGCCCAACGGGCGGCGGCGGCCGTCGAAGCCACGGAACGCGCCTTGGCGTCGCAGGAAGTCACCACCACCCCGGTGCGCAGCACCGGAATTTTCGTTCAGGCCGGCTCGTTCAGCCGTCATGACAACGCCCTGCGTCTGTCGGCACGTCTGTCCTCGGTGGGGCGGACCAATGTCGAGCAGGTCTCGATCAAGGGCAAGACGTGGTATCGCGTCCGCTTCGGCCCGCTCTCCAGCGTCGACGAAGCCGACCAGCTGCTGGAGAACGTCATCGCCGCCGGTCAGCAGGATGCCAAGGTTATCGTGGATTGATGGGCGTGTTTACTCAGTCAAGGATTGATCACTTGTCGCACTTTTTTCGTACCCTGGTTCGCACGGTCGCCGTCGCGTTGGTGACGGTGGTGGGTTTCGTTGGCGCTTCCCGTGCCGAAACCATTGAAACCCAGGCCCGCCAAGCCATCATCATCGACTTCAAGACCGGCACCGTCCTGCTGGAAAAGAACGCCGACGAACTGATGGTTCCGTCCTCCATGAGCAAGCTGATGACCGCCTACATGGTGTTCGCCAAGCTCAAGGAAGGCAGCTGGAAGCTGGACGACAGGCTGCCGGTGTCGGAAACCGCCTGGAAGCGGCATTACAAATCCGGCGGCTCGCTGATGTTCCTGCCGGTGGGATCGTCGGCCAAGGTCAGCGACCTGATCCGCGGCGTCATTATCCAATCGGGCAACGACGCCTGTTCCGTTCTGGCCGAGGCCCATTCCGGCACCGAGGAAGCCTTCGCCGAGGACGCGACGCAAAAGGCCCGCCAACTTGGCATGAAGAACAGCACCTTCCGCAACGCCTCGGGCTGGCCCGACCCTGATCACCTGACCACCGCGCGGGACCTGTCCATCCTGGCGCGGCACCTGATCAACGACTTTCCCGAATATTTCCCCATCTATTCGGAACGGGAATTCGTCTACAACGGCATCCGCCAAGGCAACCGCAACCCGCTGCTGTATGGGGTATCCGGCGCCGACGGATTGAAGACCGGCCACACCGAGGCCGCCGGCTATGGCTTGGTGGGCACCGTCAAGCGCGGAGACCGTCGCGTCATCATGGTCATCAACGGCCTGAAATCCATGAAGGAACGGGCCGAGGAAAGCGAACGCCTGATGGAATGGGCGTTCCGCGAATATGACAATTACGCCCTGTTCAAGGCTGGCGACCAAGTGGCCGAGGCCGAGGTGTGGCTGGGCGAAGCCGCCACCGTGCCGCTGGTGGCCGGCGAAAAGCTGGAAGTCACCATGCCGCGCCGGGCGCGCCGCGACATGAAGGTGACCGCCCTCTATGACGGTCCGGTGCCGGCGCCGATCCGCAAGGGTGACGTGGTGGGCAAGTTGCTGATCACCGCACCCGGGCGGGCCAATGTGGAATTGCCGCTGGTGGCCGGCGCCGATGTGGCCAAGCTGGGCTTCACCGGCCGCATGGCCGAAGCCCTGCGTCACATCCTGATGGGGGCCAAGCGCTGATGGAAGCAGGGCGCTTCATCACCTTCGAGGGCGGCGAGGGAGCCGGGAAGTCGACGCAGGTGCGCCTGTTGTCGGAATACCTGGCCACCACTGGCCGCGAGGTGGTGACGACCCGCGAACCCGGCGGCTCGGACGGGGCCGAGGCCATCCGCAATCTGCTGGTCAACGGCGCCACCGACCGATGGGACGGCTGCACCGAAGCCTTGCTGCACAGCGCGGCGCGGCGCGACCATCTGGTGAAGACCGTGTGGCCGGCCCTGGCGCGCGGCGCCTGGGTGGTCTGCGACCGCTTCGCCGATTCGACCTTGGCCTATCAGGGTTACGGACATGGCCTTGATCCGTTCTTGATCGGCAAGTTGGCCGAGGTCACCATGGGCCGCTTTCGTCCCGACCTGACTTTCATGCTGGACTTGCCCATCGACGTCGGCCTGAAGCGGGCCGGCGGCCGTGGCGGCGCCGAGGACCGTTACGAGCGCATGGAACTGGGATTCCATGATCGCCTGCGCAAGGGCTTCCTGGCCATCGCCGCCGCCGAGCCGTTGCGCTGCGCGGTGATCGACGCAAATCGCCCGGTCGACAAGGTGCACGGCGACATCGTCGCCACCCTGACCAGTCGGCTGGGCTAGGCCCGTGGCCGACACCGCCCATCCCCGCGACACCTTGGATTTGGTCGGCCATGCCCAAGCCGAGCACGACTTCCTGGACGCCTGGTCTTCCGGCCGTCTGGCTCATGCCTGGCTGATCACCGGCCCCAAGGGCATCGGCAAGGCGACCTTGGCCTATCGCATCGCCCGTTTCGTGCTGTCCGGGGGAGGGGACGGGGGCGGCCTGTTCGGCGGCCCACCCGACAGCCTGACCCTGGATACCAGCCATCCCGTGGTGCATCAGGTGTCGTCCCAGGGGCATCGCGACCTGAAGGTGGTGGAGCGCGGCTTCGCCGACGACAAGAAAAGCAAGTTGCGGTCGGAAATCGTCATCGACGACGTGCGCAAGGTGGGCGATCTGTTCCACCAAACCGCCGATGCCGGCTGGCGAGTGGTGCTGATCGATTCCGCCGACGAGATGAATCGCAACGCCGCCAACGCGGTTCTGAAAATCCTCGAAGAACCCCCTTCCAAAGCCTTGATTTTGATGGTTTCTCATTCCCCAGGCCGGCTACTGCCGACCATCCGGTCACGCTGCCGGCGGCTGGCGTTGAATCCGCTGCCGACGCAAACCATTTGCCAATTGATGGAGACCCATCGCCCCGATTTGACCGCCGCCGAAATCCAGTCCCTGGCCAATCTGGGCGAAGGATCGTTGGGCAAGGCGTTGAACTTGGCCGAGGAAGGCGGGCTCGACCTGTACCGCGACCTGATCGGTCTGCTGTCGGCGCTGCCCCGGCTGGACGTTCCGGCGCTACACGCCTTTGCCGAACGGGTGGCGCGCCCCGATGCCGACAGCGCCTGGCGCACGGTGACCGAACTGACCGTGTGGTGGCTGGCCCGGCTGATCCGAGCCGGAGGCCGCCAGGGCAGGGGCATGGTCGAGGTGGTTCCGGGCGAAGCGGCGTTGATGGGCCGTCTGCTGGCCGCCGCCAGCCTTGATCGTTGGCTTGAGCTGTGGGAAAAGACCGGTTCCCTGTTTAATCGGGCCGACGCGGTCAACCTGGACCGCAAGCAGGCCCTGTTGACGGCCTTTCTGGCCGTCGAACGATTGTCCCGCGCCTGATCCGGGCGGCGGTTGAATACCAAGGAGAAAAGCATGAGCGGGGCCAAGACCTTCTACGTGACCACGCCCATCTATTACGTCAACGACAAGCCCCATATCGGCCATGCCTACACGACTTTGGCCTGCGACGTGCTGGCCCGTTTCAAGCGCTTGGATGGCTATGACGTCAAGTTCCTGACCGGCACCGACGAACATGGCCAGAAGGTGGAAAAGTCCGCCGAAGCGGCCGGCGTCACCCCCCAAGCCTTGGCCGACAAGAATTCCGCCAATTTCCGCGAACTGGCGGCGCGGCTGAATTGTTCCAACGACGACTTCATCCGCACCACCGAAAAGCGCCACGTGGCCGCCGTTCAGGCGCTGTGGACCAGGCTGGTGGAGCAGGGCGACATCTATCTGGGCCATTACGAAGGCTGGTATTCGGTCCGCGACGAAGCCTTTTATGGCGAGGACGAACTGGTCGCCGGTCCCAATGGCACCAAGCTGGCGCCCACCGGCGCGCCGGTGGAATGGGTCAAGGAGCCCAGCTATTTCTTCCGCCTGTCGGCCTGGCAGGACAAGCTGCTGGATTGGTACGAGTCCAATCCCGATTGCGTCGCGCCGCAATCGCGCCGCAACGAGGTGATCAGCTTCGTCAAGGGCGGCCTGCAGGATTTGTCGGTGTCGCGCACCAGCTTCAAATGGGGCATTCCGGTTCCCGGCGACGATGCGCACGTCATGTATGTGTGGCTGGACGCGCTGACCAACTACATCACCGCTGTCGGCTATCCCGACCAGGGCGGCGAATACGCCCGTTACTGGCCCGCCGACCTGCACATGGTGGGCAAGGACATCGTGCGCTTCCACGCCGTCTATTGGCCGGCCTTCCTGATGGCCGCCGGCCTGAAGCCGGCCCGCCGCGTCTTCGCTCATGGCTGGTGGACCAACGAGGGCCAAAAGATTTCAAAGTCGGTGGGCAACGTCATCGACCCGGTGGAACTGATCGAAAAATACGGCCTGGACCAAGTGCGTTATTTCATGCTGCGCGAAGTCCCCTTCGGCAATGACGGCGATTACAGCCATCGTGCCATGGTCATGCGCATGAACAGCGAATTGGCCAACGATTACGGCAACCTGGCCCAGCGTGTCCTGTCGATGATCGGCAAGAATTGCGGCAACGCCGTACCGGTCCATGGCGAGTTCACCGACGACGACCGCGAGATGCTGGACGCTGCCCACGGCCTTCTGCACAAACTGCGCGACGCCATGGACCGCCAGGTCTTCCATGAAGGTCTGGAAGCGCTTTGGGTGGTCATCCGTGCCGCCAACGGCTATGTGGACCGCCAAGCCCCCTGGACCCTGAAGAAGACCGACCCGGCTCGCATGGGCACGGTGCTGTGGGTGCTGGCCGAAACCATCCGCAATCTGGCGCTGCTGACCCAGGCTTTCATGCCCGACAGTTCCGCCAAGCTGCTGGATCAATTGGCGGTGACCGAGCGCACCTTGGACCAGTGCGGCTCGCATCACGCCTTGAAGCCCGGCACGCCCTTGCCGGTGCCGCAAGGGGTGTTCCCGCGCTACGTCGAGGAACAGGAGCAAGCCTGATGCTGGTGGACAGCCACTGCCATCTGGATTTTCCCGATTTCGCCCAGGAACTGGACCAGGTGGTCGGCCGGGCCAGGGACGGGGGCGTGGGATTGATGCTGACCATCAACACCCATGTCAGCCGCTTTCCTCAGGTGTTGGCGGTAGCGGAGCGCTTCGACGACGTCTATTGCACGGTGGGCATCCACCCGCACGAGGCCGGCACCGAACCCAGCACCGATGCCGACACCCTGATCGGTCTGGCCCAGCACCCGAAGGTGGTGGGATTCGGCGAGACGGGACTGGACTATTACTACGACAAAAGCCCGCGTGACAGGCAGCAGGCCAGTTTCCGCGCCCATATCGAAGCGTCGCGCCGCACCGGCCTGCCGGTGGTTATCCACACCCGCGACGCCGACGACGACATGGCCCGCATCCTGACCGAGGAACACGCAAAAGGGCCGTTCCCCGGCTTGGTGCATTGCTTCAGCTCGGGGCCGCAACTGGCTGAAATAGCAATAAACCTTGGGCTTTATATCTCGATTTCCGGCATCGTCACCTTCAAGAAGGCCGAAGCGCTTCAGGCCGTTGTCGCGGACCTGCCTTTGGACCGTCTGCTGGTGGAAACCGACTGCCCTTA
Organism: Magnetospirillum sp.; assembly: GCA_020217035.1. Classification (GTDB taxonomy): domain Bacteria; phylum Pseudomonadota; class Alphaproteobacteria; order Rhodospirillales; family Magnetospirillaceae; genus Magnetospirillum. The sequence goes on from JAIWOG010000312.1 coordinate 8,840, forward strand.
TCTGGCGCCCATCCCCTATCGCGGGAAGCGCAACGAGCCGGCCTATGTGGCGCACACGGCGGCCAAGGTGGCGGAACTGCAAGGTATCGGCATCGCTCAACTGGAACAGGCGACCACCGACAATTTCCTGCGCCTGTTCACCAAGGTTCCCGCGCCATGAAGGCGACCATCCTGGGATGTGGGGCGGCCGGCGGCGTGCCCAGCATTTCCCGGGGCTGGGGGGCCTGCGATCCATCCAACCCCCGCAACCGGCGCCGGCGGCCGTCCATCCTGGTCCACGCGCCGGGCGGCGACATCCTGGTGGACACCTCGCCCGACGCTCGCGAGCAATTGCTGGATGCGGGAATCCGCGCCCTGGCCGGGGTGCTTTACACCCACGACCACGCCGACCACCTGCACGGCATCGACGATTTGCGGGAAGTCAACCGCGCCATGCGGGCGCCGCTGCCGATCTTCGCCGAACCGGCGGTGCTTGACTGCATCCGCACCCGTTTTCCCTATGTGGAAGGCGGGGTGGGGGAGGGACAAAGCATCTTCAAGCCCATGCTGGACCTTCACCCCATCGGCGGCGATTTCCCACTTGCCGGCATCATTGTGCAGTCCTTCGACCAGGATCACGGCTATTGCCGGACCACCGGTTTCCGCTTTGGCCCCTTGGCTTATTCCACCGACGCCGTCGATCTGCCCGAGGAATCATTTGCCATCCTGGACGGGGTGGACACCTGGATCGTCGGCTGCCTGACCTATGACCCGCATCCGACCCACGCCCATCTGGACAAGGTTCTGTCGTGGATCGAGCGGGTCAAGCCGCGCCGGGCGGTGCTGACCCACATGACGCCCAGCCTGGATTACGACACCTTGTGCGCCCGGTTGCCGCCCCATGTGCGGCCCGCCCATGACGGATTGGTAGTGACCGCCACCGGTTAGCGCGGTCGATATTGCGGAAAATGCAGCCCCCACAGGATCGCCGCGCCACGCACGGCGAAGCCGACGGCGATGGCCAATATGGTGGTGGCCAGCGCGTCCCAGGTGGTGAACAAATGGAACCCCAGCCACGCCAGGGCGCCGATGGCGGCGGCGGTGGCATAGATTTCCCGATGGAACATCAGCGGCTGTTCACCGCAAAAAATGTCACGCATCAGGCCGCCGAAACTGGCGGTCATCACCCCCATGACCACGGCGACCACCGGCGGCGCCCCCAAGGCGGTGGCTTTCTGGGCGCCGGCGACGGCGAACAGCGCCATGCCCAGGGCATCCAGCCAGACCAGCAGCGGTGACAACCGGGTGAACGCCTTGGCCGCCCAGAAGGTGGCCAGCGACGCCACCAAACTGATGATCAGGTAATTGGGGTCGTCGACCCACACCGGGCGACCCCCCAGCACCAGATCGCGCAATGTGCCGCCGCCGATGGCGGTGGCGGTGCCGACCACCATGAAGCCCACCGGATCCATCTGTTTGCGGGCGGCCACCAAGGCGCCGGTGATGGCGAAGACGGTGATGCCAACGAAGTCGATCACGGTGATGACCTGGGCGGCGGTTTCGGTGATGGTTTGGACGACGTCTGACATTCCCATATGATGGGCCTTGCGCCTTTTAAAAGCAATACCCATTGATCACCATAATATACATTATGCGACTTGTGTCTAGTTTCATCCATGTTGCGTGATCGTCGGTTCCGCCCTTTCTGAGACGCAACACCCATCGAGAAAAGTCTGGTTTCGGCTGTTGCGGTCAATCCGTCCGTCCAACTTCCGCACCAACTGAACGGCCGAGTGCTCACCGACGACCGTGGCGCCCCTCGGTATAGGGCCACAGTGTGGGAAGCCCTGCATGGTGCTGACCTCAGCGATTCCACACTGGCCGCCAAGCTGCTGGACATCGATCGGCTCTACCGCTCTGTCCGGGAGCAAACTGGCGCCGACTGTCTCGACCACCTGATCGCCGACGGCAATTTCGACCGGTTGGAAAGCTGCGTGGAGGGCTTCTTCGTCCATGTACGCAACGCCTCCGCCAATTCCCGCACTGAACGTAGCATCGACTGGCGGGCCGCTTTGGACTTCGTCCGGGACATTTTCGAGCGTCGGTCCCGCAGTGCCAGCACCGAACGCTCCTTTGACTTGATGCAGGCACGTCTGCTCCGCCTCCAGCGTCTTAACGCCAGCCTCACCGTTTCCCGCCAGTCGAAGGTAAAGGGCGATGCGGGCGCTCCCCGCTGCCGTCGTTGAGGATCTCTATTTTATGCGGCTTCGGCCTCGAAGCGGCATCGGCTTTTGTATCCCAGGGCGGAATGTCGCCTGACGGGATTATAGAAGCCGTCGATGTATCGGCCAATGGCGATGTCGGCTTGGCAGCGTGAT
>JAIWOG010000150.1 GCA_020217035.1 Magnetospirillum sp.
AAGGCCACCGAGGACACCAGGAAACGCATCACCGGGTCGGTGCGCAGCTTGTCCCAGGCACCCGACAGGGTCATCAGGCCGTTGATCATGCCGCCCCAGGACGGCATCCACAGCATGATGGAGAACGTCATGCCCAGGGTCTGCGCCCAATCCGGCAAAGCGGTGTAGTGCAGGTGGTGCGGACCGGCCCAGATGTAGAGGAAGATCAGCGCCCAGAAGTGCACGATGGACAGACGGTACGAATAGACCGGACGCTCGGCCCGCTTGGGCACGAAGTAGTACATGATGGCCAAGAAGCCGGCGGTCAGGAAGAAGCCCACCGCGTTGTGGCCGTACCACCATTGGGTCATGGCGTCCTGGACGCCGCCGAACAGCGAATAGGACTTCATCCACGAATCGCCGCCCATCAAGGCCACCGGCACCGCCAGGTTGTTGCCCAGATGCAGCATGGCGATGGTCAGGATGAAGGCCATGTAGAACCAGTTGGCCACATAAATGTGAGGTTCGGTCCGCTTCATGATGGTGCCGGCGAAGGCGATCAAGTAACACACCCAGATCACCGTCAGGTACAGATCGACCCACCATTCCGGCTCGGCGTATTCACGGCCCTGGGAAAAGCCCAGGACGTAGGAAAGCGCGGCGATGACGATCAGGCTTTGGAACATCCAGAAAATGGCGTTGCCGAAGCCCGAGCCGCCGAACAGGCTGGCACGGCAGGTGCGCTGGACCACGTAGAACGAGGTGCCGATCAGCACGTTGCCGCCAAAGGCGAAGATGACGGCGGAAGTGTGGACCGGACGCAGACGACCGAACGTCGTCCATTCCAAGTCCAGGTTGAGGGCGGGGAAGGCCAATTGCCAGGCGATGAAGTCGCCAGCCAGGAAGCCGATGATTCCCCAAAACACGGATGCCAGGACGAATTTCTTGACGACGTCGTCGTGATACGGCGTCGCCCCCCCCTGGGTCCCCACGGCAGCGTTTGCAGCGGTCATGCGAAACTCCTTCAAAGGTGTCGCGCCGCCAGCCTGGATACAGTGTCCCCCGTTCCAAGGCGGCAGCCACGCCGCCGGGACGCACCCGACGGCATGGCCAGCCTAGAAGCCGGATCAACTTGGAATCATTGTGAATTGTCAGTAAGACAAAAATAATGGCGATCATGCCTTTGCATTTTTGCAAAGATGGAAGGGTATACATGCCATTGCCTTGGCACTTTCGTTTCCGTCATGATCATCCGACAACAAGCCCACAGGGAGGAATGCTTTCATGAGCAAACAAACGCTTGTTTCGCTTGGCGTCGCCGCCGCGGCCCTGCTGACCGTCGTGCCGGCTTCGGCCCAGATGTCGGACGGCGTGGTCAAGGTCGGGGTGCTGACCGACATGTCCGGCCCCTATTCCGGTATGGGCGGCCCCGGCTCGGTGGCGGCCGCGCAATTGGCCATCGACGATTGCCTGGCTACCGAATGCAAGGGCATGAAGATCGAACTGGTCAGCGCCGACCACCAGAACAAGGCCGATGTCGGCGCCGCCACCGCGCGGCAATGGCTGGAACAGGACAAGGTCGATGCCATGGTCGACCTGACCAATTCGGCGGTGTCCTTGGCGGTGCAGAAGCTGATCAAGGAAAAGGGCGGCATCGCCATGTATTCCGGTCCGGCCACCACCCGCCTGACCAACGACGATTGCGCCACCAATGGGTTCCATTGGATGTTCGACACCTATTCCCAGGCCGCCGTCGGCGCCGCCGGCCTGACCAAGGCCGGGTTCAAGGATTGGTACTTCCTGACGGTGGACTACGCCTTCGGCCATTCCCTGGAAAAGGATGCCGGCGAGCAGGTTCTCGCCAATGGCGGCAAGGTGCTGGGCGCGGTGCGCCACCCGCTGAACAACGCCGATTTCTCGTCGTTCCTGCTGCAGGGTCAAAGCTCGAAGGCGCAGGTCATCGGCTTGGCCAATGGCGGCCAGGACACGGTGAACGCGGTCAAGCAGGCCAAGGAATTCGGCGTCGGCGGCAAGGACCAGAAGCTGGCCGCGTTGCTGGTGTTCCTGTCCGACGTCCACGCGCTGGGCCTGAACACAGCGCAGGGCCTGTCCTATGCCGAGGGCTTCTATTGGGATGCCGACGAAAAGTCCCGGGCGCTGGCCGCCCGCTTCGAAGCCAAGGTCAAGGGCGCCAAGCCGACCATGGTGCAAGGCGGCGTCTATTCCAGCACCCTGCATTACCTGCGTTCGGTGGCCGCCGCCGGCACCGACGATTGGAAGAAGGTGGCCGACACCATGCGCAAGCTGCCGATCAACGACCCGGTCATGCACAACGCCTCCATCCGTCCCGACGGCCGCGTCATCCACGACATGTATGTCTACGAGGTCAAGTCGCCGGCCGAATCCAAGTATCCGTGGGACTATTTGAAGAAGGTCGGCACGGTGCCGGCGGCGGAAGCCTTCCAACCGCTGTCCAAGTCCACCTGCCCGCTGGTCAAGGGCTGATGTCGCGGGTGGCGCCGTGCGTCACGGCGCCACCATGTCCCGGCTGTCGCCCATCAGGAAGGCGCGGTTCCTTTCCACCGCGTCTTTCAGGAACTGGCGCAGGGCCTTGATGCGGGCCAAGGCGTGGCGCTCCTCGGGGACCACCAGCCAGAACGAACGCCTGATCAGCACCTGGTCGGTCAGCACCGGCACCAGATCGGCGAAGGGCGAGGCCAGGAAGCAGGGCAGCACCGCCAAGCCGGTGCCCTGGCGTGCCGCCCACGCCTGGGCCACCACGTTGGTGGACCGATAGCTGACGTTCTCCGCCGGCACGATCTGTTCCAGGTAGCGCAATTCCTCGGAAAACACCAAGTCGTCCACATAGCCGATGAAGCGGTGCCGCGTCAGCTCGGCGGCCGAACTCACCGGGCCGTGACGATCCAGATAGGCCGGGCTGGCGTAAAGGCGCAGGTGGTAGTCGCACAATTTGACCACCGCGCAATTGCCGCTGGCCGGGCGTTCGATGGTCACCGCCATGTCGGCTTCGCGCTTGGGCAGGTTGACGAAACGCGACAGCGGCAGCAAATCCAAGGTGATGTGGGGGTGCCGCGCACAAAAATGCGCCAGTTGCGGCGCCAGGAACTGGGTGCCGAAACCTTCGGTGCAGGCCAGCCGGATCTGCCCCGACAGCGACGCGTTGTGACCGGTCAGCCTTTCCTGGGCCTGATGCAGGGTGGCCTCGACGCTTTCGGCGTATTCCACCAGTTGCTGACCTTGGGCGGTCAAGGTATAGCCCTGGTTGTCGCGGTCGAACAACTGGGTGCCCAATTCCGCCTCGAAACGGCGGATGCGCCGCGACACGGTGGAATAGTCGATCCCCAACCGCTCGGCGGCGTCCATCAGTTTCCGCCCACGGGCCAATTCAAGGAAGACGCGCAGATTGTCCCAATCCATCAGCGGTTCCGCTTGGGTTTGAACTCGGCCCGGCTGTGCTGGGTACGGAACGGGGTTCCACCCTTGGGGGCCGGACCATTTCCGCCCGGCACCAACTGGTGCTGGCCCGGCCCGATCAAATCGGCGCGGCCCATGCGCTTCAAGGCTTCGCGCAGGATCGGCCAGTTTTCCGGGTCATGATAGCGCAGGAACGCCTTGTGCAGGCGGCGCTGCTTCAGCCCCTTGGCCGAAATCACGTCCTCGGTCCCCGAACGGCGCACCGGGGCCAGCGGGTTCTTGCCGGAATGGTACATCGCCGTCGCCAAAGACATGGGCGACGGCAGGAAGGTCTGCACCTGGTCGGCCTTGAAGCCATTCTTCTTCAGCCACAGCGCCAAATTCATCATGTCCTGGTCGCTGGTGCCGGGATGGGCGGCGATGAAATAGGGGATCAGGTAATATTTCTTGCCGGCGGCCTGCGCCGCCGCTTCGAACATCTGCTTGAAACGGTCATAGGCGCCCATGCCGGGCTTCATCATCTTCGACAAAGGCCCGGCTTCGGTGTGTTCGGGGGCAATCTTCAGATAGCCGCCCACATGGTGGGTGACCAGTTCCTTGACGTATTCCGGGCTTCTCACCGCCAGGTCGTAACGCAGGCCGGACCCGATGTTGATCTTCTTCACCCCTTTGATGGCGCGCGCCTTGCGGTAAAGCTGGATCAAGGACGAATGGTCGGTGTCCAGGTTCTTGCAGATGTCGGGATAGACGCAGGACAGGCGGCGGCACACCGCCTGGACGTCGTCATCCTTGCAGGCCAGCCGGTACATGTTGGCGGTGGGGCCGCCCAGATCGGAAATGGTGCCGGTGAAGCCCTTGGTCTTGTCGCGGATGGCTTCGATCTCGCGCAGGATGGATCGTTCGGATCGACTTTGGATGACCCGGCCTTCGTGTTCGGTGATGGAACAGAACGAGCAGCCGCCGAAACAGCCGCGCATGATGTTGACGGAAAAGCGGATCATCTCCCACGCTGGCAGCTTGCATTCGCCATAGCTGGGATGCGGGGCGCGGGCGTAAGGCAGGTCGTAAACCGCGTCCATTTCCATCATGGAGAGCGGAATGGGCGGCGGATTGATCCATACTTCCTTGTCGCCATGGCGCTGTACCAAGGCGTGGGCGTTGGACGCGTTGCTTTCCAGATGCAGGGCGCGGGACGCGTGGGCGTAAAGCGGCGGATCGGCAGCCACCGCTTCATAGGACGGCAGCCTGACCGCCACCTGCTCGCCCTTGGGCAGGCGCGGCGTGTCGTCCATGTCCGACCAATCGGCGACGGTCCAGCCATCGGGCACCGCGTCGCGGATGGTGGCGGTACCGCGAATGTCCTTCATGGCTTTGACCGCCTCGCCTTTATCGGCACGGGCGGCGATTTCGACGATGGCGCGTTCGGCGTTGCCATAGACCAGGATGTCTGCCTTGGCGTCCAGCAACAGGGATCGCCGCACCTTGTCGGACCAGTAATCGTAATGGGCGATGCGCCGCAACGACGCCTCGATGCCGCCCAGGACCACGGGCACGTCCTTGAACGCCTCGCGGCAGCGCTGGGCATAGACCAGGGCGGCGCGGTCGGGCCGCTTGCCGCCCTCGCCCCCCGGCGTGTAGGCGTCGTCGGAGCGGATGCGCCGGTCGGACGTGTAGCGGTTGACCATGGAATCCATGTTGCCGGCGGTCACCCCCCAGAACAGGCGGGGTTTGCCCAACGCCTTGAACGGCTCGGCGGAATTCCAGTCAGGCTGGGCGATGATGCCGACCCGCCAGCCTTGGGCCTCCAGCAGGCGGCCGATGATGGCGGCACCGAAGCTGGGATGGTCCACATAAGCGTCGCCCGAGACGATGACGACGTCGCATTGGTCCCAGCCCAAGGTCTCCATCTCGGCCCGCGACATGGGCAGGAAGGGGACGCAGGCGGCCTTGGCCGGGGTGGACAGGGATTGGGGCATGGCGGTCATGGCCCCTTACATAATCCCTACGGCGGCCGCTGACGAGGGGGGAAAGGAAAATCACGCCGCCTGCCCGGCCCAAACCACCCGGTTGCGGCCCTTTTCCTTGGCCTGGTACATGGCCATGTCGGCCTGTTTCAACAACGCGTCCAAGTGGGCGCCGTCCCCTTCGGCGACACCGATGCTGACCGTCAACCGCACGGCGAAGCCGTTTTCCGCCGTCACCGTCTCGGCTTCGCAGGCGGCGCGGATGCGTTCGGCCACTTCCAGCGCCCTGGATTGGTCGACCCCGGGCAGGATGATGGCGAATTCCTCGCCGCCCATGCGGCCCAAAACGTCGTCGCGCCTGAGCGCGTCGCGCAGCAGGCGGGCGAAGGTGACGATCACGCGGTCGCCGGTGGCGTGGCCGAAACGGTCGTTGATGGCCTTGAAGCGGTCCAAATCCAGCATCAGCACCGACACCGGCCCGCTGACCGCTTGGGCCTGTTCGAAAAACGAACGGCGGTTCAGCACCTCGGTCAGCGGGTCGACCGAGGCCAGATGACGCAGCGATCGTTCGGACCGGGTGAATTCCTGCAGGGGCAGTCCATAAATCTGCGCCGACAGGCAGAACAAGGCGATCATCAAGGTGTAGGACAGCCAAAGCGCCACGGTCGGCTGCGCCTGGGCCGAAGCCAGGTCGTTCAGCATCACCCAGGCGACACCAGCACGCCCGAACAACACGGCGGCCAACAACACGTTGGACACCAGGGTCAAGCGCATGCCGGGCTCGGCCAAGGGCAGGTTGCGGGCGACATAGACGGCGATGAACAGGTAATAAAACCCGTTGATGGCCGAGGCCACCACCACCACCAGCAGATTATTGTCCAAATAGACCCAGGCCACCACCGCCAACAGCACCAGGCCGGGCGCCCCCCACCACAAGGCGCGGATGGGCCGGTCGATTCCATGGCATTGCATCAATGTCGCCAGCAGAAACACCGGATAGGCCAGGATCATCAAGTTGGCGGCGACCCCGGTGATCAGGTTCATGCCCACATAGGGACGCAGGAAATAGCCGACGAACCCCAGGGCAAAAGTCGCGCATCCCAAAGCCAGCAGGGCGAAGGCTGGCCGACGCTTGATGTTGTACAACTTATACAAGAAATACCCTTGGATGGCGAAGACGAAGATGGTCATCACCAAGATCGTGCGTAAGTCGGGTACGAATTGCAGCATCGACATGTCGTCATCCCAAAGGTAGGGGGACCCTAATCCCGCGCTTTTTACGGGTCAACCAAGTCTTTGTGACGCGTTCTGATGCGCACAGACCCACGAAGCCCCTTGCGTAAGCGCCACCAAGGGCGGATATACGAAGGCTTGTTTGCTTTTTTGGAACCCCCCTATGGCACGTACCGTCGGGTCGCACGGCCCCAAGACCATGGAGGCCATCCGCAAGGCCGGTCTCAAACTGATTCACGAGCACGGCTACGAAGCGATGACGCTGCGCCAACTGGCGGCCGAGGTCGGCGTGCAGGTGGGGTCGCTTTACAACCACATCAGCACCAAGCAGGACCTGCTGTACGACCTGATCAAGACCCACATGGACGATTTGTTCACCGAACTGGGCAAGGTCGAGGCCAAGGTGGCGGGACAGGAACCGGTGGAACGCCTGCGGGCCTTTATCTTCTTCCATGTCACCTACCACATCCTGAGGAAGCGCGAGGTGTTCATCGGTGCCTCGGAACTGCGCAGCCTGGACCCCAACCATTACGAGGACATCGTCGGCCTGCGCCGGCTTTACGAAAAACGCCTGATGGCCATTCTGGAAGAAGGCCGCGACCAGGGACTGTTCCAGATCCCCGACATCGCCGTGGCCGCCTATGGCATCCTGGCCATGCTGACCGGGGTGTGCACCTGGTTCCGCCCCTCGGGTCGCCTGTCCCGCGAGGACGTGGCCCAGGTCTATTGCGACATGGTGCTGCGCGGCCTGGTTCCCGACCACCAACTGCCGGCCGGTTCGCCGTTGAAATAACGACGGACGGTTGGTGGCGTCACCATAACGCAAATCCCTCTTGCGTCGCGATTAAAAAAACGTATGTTCGTTTTTAGATCAAGACCAATGGGAGCCGTCCATGTTCACCGCCACCATGAATTTCGACCTGGGTGAAACCGCCGAGATGCTGCGCGACCAGGTGGAAGCCTTCGCGCAAGCCGAAATCGCGCCCTTGGCCGCCGAGATCGACCGCAGCAACGAGTTCCCCAACCATTTGTGGCGCAAGATGGGCGACATGGGCCTGTTGGGCATCACCGTCGAGGAAGAATACGGCGGTGCCGGCATGTCGTACCTGGAACACGTGATCGCCATGGAGGAAATCAGCCGCGCTTCCGCTTCCGTCGGCCTGTCCTATGGGGCGCATTCCAATTTGTGCGTCAACCAGATCCGCAGGAACGGCAACGAAGAACAAAAGCGCAAATACCTGCCCAAGCTGATTTCCGGCGAACACATCGGGGCCTTGGCCATGTCCGAACCCAATGCCGGGTCCGACGTGGTGTCCATGAAGCTGAGGGCCGAGAAGAAGGGTGACCGCTACATCCTGAACGGCACCAAGATGTGGATCACCAACGGCCCCGACGCCGACACCCTGGTGGTCTACGCCAAGACCGATCCCAATGCCGGCCCCAAGGGCATGACCACCTTCATCATCGAAAAGGGCTTCAAGGGCTTTTCGGTGGCCCAGAAGCTGGACAAGCTGGGCATGCGCGGCTCCAACACCGGCGAATTGGTGTTCCAGGACTGCGAAGTGCCTGAAGAAAACGTGCTGGGCATTGTCGGCAAGGGCGTCAACGTGCTGATGAGCGGCCTTGACTACGAACGCGCCGTGCTGGCCGGCGGCCCCATCGGCATCATGCGGGCCTGCATGGACGTGGTCATGCCTTATGTCCACGAGCGCGTCCAGTTCGGCCAGCCCATCGGCACCTTCCAGCTGATGCAGGGCAAGATCGCCGACATGTACACCACCATGAATGCCTGCCGCGCCTATGCCTATGCGGTGGCCAAGGCCTGCGCCCGTGGCCAGACCACCCGCAAGGACGCCGCCGGCGTCATCTTGTACACCGCCGAAAAGGCCACCTGGATGGCGCTGGAAGCCATCCAGACCCTGGGCGGCAACGGCTACATCAACGAATACGCCACCGGTCGCCTGCTGCGCGACGCCAAGCTGTACGAGATCGGCGCCGGCACCAGCGAAATCCGCCGCATGCTGATCGGCCGCGAACTGTTCGAAGAGACCAAGTGATGAGCGTCATCAAAAGCAGCATCAACACCCGTTCGGAAGAATTCCGCACCAATTTCGAGGCGACCTCGAAAGTGGTGGACGACATGCGCGACGTGGTGGCCAAGATCAAGGAAGGCGGCGGCAAGGTGGCCTGCGACCGCCATGAAGGCCGCGGCAAGCTGCTGGCCCGCGAACGCATCCGTCGCCTGCTCGACGTCGGTTCGCCCTTCCTGGAACTGTCGCAACTGGCGGCGCACGGCATGTATGGCGGCGACATCGCCGCCGCCGGCATCATCACCGGCATCGGCTCGATCCAGGGCCAGGAATGCATGATCGTCGCCAACGACCCCACGGTCAAAGGCGGGTCGTATTATCCGATGACGGTGAAAAAGCACCTGCGTGCCCAGGAAATCGCCGCCGAGAACAACCTGCCCTGCGTCTATCTGGTGGAATCGGGCGGCGCCAACCTGCCGCAGCAGGACGAGGTGTTCCCCGACCGCGACCATTTCGGCCGCATCTTCTATAACCAGGCGCAGATGTCGGCCATGGGCATCCCGCAGATTTCCGTGGTGCACGGCTCGTGCACGGCGGGCGGCGCCTACATCCCGGCCATGAGCGACGAATCCATCATCGTCAAGAACCAGGGCACCATCTTCCTGGGCGGCCCGCCTTTGGTCAAAGCCGCCACCGGCGAGATCGTCACCGCCGAGGATCTGGGCGGCGCCGACGTGCATTGCCGTATCTCGGGCGTCACCGACCATTACGCGCTGGACGACGGCCATGCCTTGGCCATTGCGCGCCGCGTCATCGGCAATTTGAACCGCTCGAAGCCGGTCAGCTTGGACATCGCCACCCCGGAAGACCCGCTTTACGACCCGCGCGAGATTTACGGCATCATCCCCGCCGACCCGCGCAAGCCCTATGACGTGCGCGAAGTCATCGCCCGCGTGGTCGACGGATCGCGCTTCGACGAGTTCAAGCAATTCTATGGCCAGACCCTGGTTTGCGGCTTCGCCCGCATCTGGGGCTATCCGGTGGGCATCGTCGCCAACAACGGCATCTTGTTCTCGGAATCCGCCGTCAAGGGCGCCCATTTCGTCGAACTGTGCGCCCAGCGCGGCATCCCCTTGGTGTTCTTGCAAAACATCACCGGCTTCATGGTCGGGCGCAAATACGAATCGGGCGGCATCGCCAAGGACGGCGCCAAGATGGTGACCGCCGTCGCCTGCGCCAACGTGCCGAAATTCACCATGCTGATCGGCGGGTCCTTTGGGGCCGGCAATTACGGCATGTGCGGCCGCGCCTTCCAGCCGCGCATGTTGTGGATGTGGCCGACGGGGCGCATCTCGGTCA